>JAYEPE010000236.1:0-2287 GCA_034723735.1 Campylobacterota bacterium
TTTTTAGTAGGTATCAACTTTGATAAAGAGAAGAAAAATATCAGTAAATTTGAATATATAAGCGCGAAATGCTAAAAAGTATAAGAGTATGGGAGAAAAATCAGGGGGCAGCATAATAAAATATAGCCTCTCTTCTCTTATTGCTATTTTTATCTCTTTTTTATCTCTTGATTATTTATACCCCTTAGATACTGCAAGACTCTCTAAGCCTATCTCGTATCGTATTTATGATGTCAATAATAAACTGCTACGACTTCAATTGAGTGAGGATGGCTATTGGCGTTTTCCTGCAAAAACAAAAGAGATTCCTGAACTTTTAAAAGAGAGTGTTCTTCTCTTTGAAGATAGATGGTTTTATTGGCATTTTGGACTGAATCCTGTTGCCGTTATAAAAGCTTTTATTCATAATAGTTCAAATAAAGGTCGTATTGGAGCATCTACAATCTCTATGCAGGTTGCACGTATGATGCATAGAAGAGAACGAACCTTATTGAGTAAGCTTTTAGAACTTTTTAGCGCCTTTCAGTTAGAGTGGCACTACTCAAAAGATGAGATACTGACCTATTATTTTAACCTTGCCCCTTATGGAGGTAATATCGAAGGGGTGAAGACAGCGGCATGGTTCTATTTTAATAAATCTCTTCATGAGCTCTCAACATCTCAAATCGCCATACTCACCACAATACCAAAAAACCCCAATGCCAATAGAGTCGATAAGCAAAAAAACCTTAGTCAAAAACGTCAAAGAGTCTTAAAGCTCTTATATGAAGAAGCCCTTATTGATAGCTCTCGCTATGAACGTGCTTTGCTAGAACCCATAGTATCTAAGCGTTTTTCTGTGCCGTCTCTCGCGTTTCAATATACGCAAAATTCTCAACTGAGACAAGAGGGCGATATTATTACAGGACTCAACTATGAGATACACTCCTTTGTAAAAGCCATACTACACAAGGGTGTGCAAAAACTTCAATATAAAAATGTTCATAATGGTGCGGCTGTGATTATTGATAACCGTTCAATGGAGGTAGTTGCTTATCTTGGTTCTGATGATTTTTACCATAAACAAGGGCAAAATGATGGTGTCAAGATGCTTCGCAGTCCAGGATCAACCCTAAAGCCTTTTATCTATGCCAAAGCATTTGACGCAGGACTCATCACACCAAAGCGAGAACTTTTTGATGTTCCTATACATATCGGCTCATACGCGCCTCAAAATTTTAATAGACGTTTTGTAGGTCTTATTAGTGCCAAAGAAGCACTACAATACTCTCTAAATATTCCCGCCATAGAGTTAAATCGTTTAATGAAAGAGAACTCTTTATATGAGATATTACAAGATGCGGGTATTGCATCAGTTGATGAGCGCAAGGATTATTATGGGGACTCTTTGGCATTGGGAGGCTTTGGACTCTCTTTGTTAGACTTAACTCATTTATATACTGCTTTTGCCAATGATGGCATCCGTCATCCCTTACATGTAAGCAATACAACCTTAGGTAAAAAGAGGCAACTTTTCTCTAAAGAAGCTGCGTGGATTACGAGTGAGATACTCTCTGATGCAATTCGTCCTGAACTCTCAGCGTATTGGGAGTCAGTAGAGGGAATGGTACGTGTCGGTTTTAAAACAGGTACTTCGGCAGACTCAAAAGATCTCTATACCATTGCCTACTCAAAAGAATATACCGTAGGGGTATGGCTAGGCAATTTTGATGGTACAAAAACTGATAATCTTACGGGTATCAATACAGCAAGTAAGCTAGTTTTTGAGATATTTAGAGAGCTAAATACTCGTGAAACAATGCATTGGATGCAAAAACCTCAAAAAGTAAAGCAAAAACAGCTCTGTGTTGATGCTTTAGAGCTTGCTACATGTAAGAAAAGAGACTTAGATTATCTTATTGATGATGTGGTGCTACAACGCCCTTGTGAACTACTGCGTGCTGAGGTTCTTAGCTTTATGATGGATGAGAAAATGATTGACTCTTCAAAAACACTGCTAAAACATCGCTGTTATCCCAAATGGAGTCAATACAGACCAATACTTGTCTCTCCTTATGATGGGGCCCAATATATTTTTGATACCCAAGGCGACAAAAATGCAACTAAAATTATGTTGAAGTGCTATACCTTTAAAGAGGAGCAAAGCCTCTATTGGGTCATTGATGATACAAATATGTTTGAAGGAAAAAGTGCTCAAGAGTCATATATCTCTTTGGAAAAAGGCAAGCACCTCATAGGATGCCTCGATAGTGCGTCAGCTTTTACGCAAAATAGTATTCTTTTGAAA
>JAYEPE010000237.1:0-2270 GCA_034723735.1 Campylobacterota bacterium
TTATGTTGGGAAAAACCTTCTTTATGAGCTTGATATATTATCTTGTTTCTCTCTTCTCTATCATTACATTTCTCTAGAGATTTTTTTATTTTATTTTCATTTAACTGTTTTGTTTTTATTGATGTTAGCACTAAATTTGAAGCTTTTTTTATATCTTTATAAACTACTCTTCTATCTACTCCACGGTTAATTTAAATTTTTAATTTGGTGGCGACTGACCCGTAAATTTGCGTAAATTTCTTAGTCTTTATTACTATAAATCTTTAGAGATTAATCACTTTTTTATAGTAATTTAGGTTAAATGCTACCAAAGGCTTTAAATGAAAACTATTATCTTATTATTATTTACACTATCGTTATTGCAAGCTCAAAATTTTACAAAACAAAATCTATTAGGAAAATGGGAACTCTCATCTGCAAAATCTAATAAACCAGTGGCTTTTGGTAACTACATAGGCAAAGAAAGAAATGAAGTTATAGAGCTTCTTTTTAATCCTCAGGGGCAGCTAAAGATCGTAAAAACAAACGAAATATATAATTATGAAGTAGTGCATGGTCAACTTAAGATATATGACACTAAGGTTTATAGAGGTAACTATCAAGTAAAAAGAAAAAACCGTTATGATCTTTTTAAAATCATAGGACCTTACGAGGGGTGTAGTCTTGTTAAACTTATGAAAAAAAAGATACCAGGTTACAACCCCAAAAGAGACTTGAAGATGTGTAAAGTCTCCAATTATCCACAACCAACATATCAAGAAAATATTTCAAAGTATAAGTTTTAAAAGGTAAAAAATGAAAGTAGGGCTCGTTAAAGATACTAAGCTAAAAGAAGAAACACCACTAGTTGATGTAAAGTTTACTCATTCACTTTGTATAGGGCAGACAGGGAGTGGTAAGACTACTTCATTTATATATCCAAACTTACAACATAGGATGGAAATAGGTCATGGGGTGCTTTTTTTTGATATTAAAGGTAGTGAACATTTAGCCATAAAAAAACTAGCTTATGATGCTGGCAGACTTGATGGTGTTATAGAGATTGGTAAACCTTGGGGTTCAAACATAAATATAATAGAATCTTTAAACAATAGAACATTTGCAACATTACTTCAAGATTTAGTTGGGGATCCAGCCAGTGGTGGTAGCAACACATATTTTTACAATGAAGCAATAAGTTTAGGTAATAGTATTTTTGAAGTCTTAAAGCTAAAGTCTATTATCTTAAAAGAGATGCAAGAGATAGATAACAATTCATCTTTTGGCAATGAAAGTTTTTTTACCCTACATGACATGTACAGTATTATTTATAGCATTGATACTCTTTATGGCTTTATTCAAGATATTAAAAAATTTGCAAAACAACTCCATACTTTTATAATAAAAAATACTGACCACTACTATGGGGAGCATAGTGAAGTATATAAAAACATAATTTTAAACTATTCAAATATAAATGTAGCAACCAAGTTTTTTATTAAGTATGATGTTAAAGCTGACGAAAGAGGCAATAGCGACAAGTTTGAATCTTCTCTTTTATATGTTATCAGTACCTTATCATCAGGGTTTGGATTTATGGTTACATCTTCTGCAAAATACATATCAGATAAAGAAAGTCCATTAGATATAGTTAACTCCTTACAAGATGGAAAAATAGTTATCATAAATGTCAGAGTAATCCCCGACACTATATTAGAACTAATGCTTGAGCAGATTTTTGAGCAGATGATTGATCTAAACCTTCAAAGCGAAGAGGATAAAAAGCCTATTTCTGTTTTCATAGATGAAGCACAAAGGCTTATTAACAAAGATATTCCACTTGATGTACTTCGAAGTTCAAAGGTAGATGTACTGATGGCTGTTCAAAGTGAACTTCAACTTGTTAGTAAATTTGGTTCAAGAGAAGATTGGCAACAGATATCTGTAAATATTGCTCAAAAGTTTGCGTTCAAATCAGCGTATTTTGGTGGAGACCATCTACTGTCGTTTTACGTTGATACCGCAACATTAGATACTTTTGAGTATGCAAAAGAACATGACTCAAATAAACTAAGAGCAAATCCAGTGTTTTTAAACAAAGAGGATTTTAACAGTGTTGAACATACATATCTACATGATATTTTGAAGCTTAAAGATTTGAAAAAAAATGAGATACTTTTTTATGATGTAACTCACTTTGAAAATGAAAGAGAAGTTGTTCTTTTAAACACTCAAACTAAGAAAAAAAGATATCAAAAGATATTTACTGAATTTCAAGATAAGATTATAAA
>JAYEPE010000238.1:0-2268 GCA_034723735.1 Campylobacterota bacterium
GGTTATGAGCCCGACGAGCTACCGAACTGCTCTATTCCGCGGTAATTAAAGTGGATGGGGTAGAGGGATTCGAACCCCCGAATATTGGTACCAAAAACCAATGCCTTACCGCTTGGCGATACCCCAATCCATCACTACTCTTCTGTAATGAGGCCGAAATTATAGTGCATTAGTTTTAATTTGTCAAGCTAATTTTTTTCTATTGTTTAATTTTTTATAAATCAGCTATAATTCTATAACTATTTTAAATATATAAAGAGAGAAAAATGACTCCACATTCGAGAGTAAAAGAGGCAATAGAAGCATTTCAAAAAGGTGAAATGGTAATTATGATTGATGATGAGGATCGTGAAAATGAAGGTGATCTTGTCTATGCATCAATGTTTTCAACTCCTGACCATGTCAATTTTATGGCAACCCACGCCAAAGGCTTAGTGTGCGTAGCAGTTAATAAAGATATAGCATCACGCTTAGAGCTTAATCCTATGGTAAACTCTAATACATCATCATATGAGACTGCTTTTACAGTTTCAGTTGACGCTGTGAAGGCTGAGACAGGCATCTCAACATACGAGCGTGATATGACTATAAAAATTTTGGCAAATCCTTTGGCTAAAGCTGATGAATTAGTTCGTCCGGGACATATTTTTCCTCTTATTGCAAAAGATGGTGGTACCTTAGTACGTACGGGGCATACAGAGGGTTCTGTTGATTTATGTCGTCTATCTGGTTTAAGTGAATCAGCGGTAATTTGTGAGATTATGAAAGAAGATGGCACGATGGCACGTCGTGATGATCTGGATATTTTTGCAAAAGAGTATAATTTAAAAACAGTTTTTATCTCTGATATTGTTGAATATCGCTTAGCCAATGAGATGCTTATTGCAGAGACGAGCAAAGAAGAGATTGATTTTTTTGGTGTGAATGTTGTTAAAACAACCTTCAAAGACCATAGAGACCATGAACATACTGCAATTGAGTTTTACACTCCAGGTGATATTGCAAATGTCAAAGTACACAATGTTATTCCTGATATTGAACTTTTACTGAACCAATCACGTTATACACACCTTGTTAAATCTATTGATTATTTAAAAACAAATAGTGGTGTTTTAGTTTTTATTAATCAGCCTGATAATGAAAATGGTACAATGAAAGATTATGGAATTGGTGCTCAAATCTTAAAGGCATTAGGAATTTCTAAAATGCACCTTTTACACTCAGGTGCAGTTCCTGATTTTGTAGGAATTAGTGGTTTCGGACTTGAAGTCGCTGATGTCATTACAGTATAAAATTTGACAAGCACTCAGATTAAAGAGAAAAAGCTCTAGGCACAAGTAATACGATTTCGACCCTTCTCTTTTGATAGATAAAGTGCCTTATCTGCTTCCTCTATCAACTCTTCAATGCTCATTGTTTTTTTTAAAGTTGCTACACCAAAACTGGCTGTTTTATGCTCAATAATAGAAAAACAGAAATTCTCAACTTCATAACGAAGATTTTCAGCTAAAAGAGATGCTTGCATGATATCTGTGTGTGGAAGAATAATTAAAAACTCCTCACCGCCCCAGCGACCTAGGCAATCACTTTTTCGTATATGCGATTGAAGAAGTTTTGCAAATTCTACAAGAACCATATCTCCTGCAATATGTCCAAAATCATCATTTACTTGTTTGAAAAAATCAATATCTATAAGAATAGTGCTACATTTTTCACTATTTCTATAAAAACGATAATATTGTTCTTGCAAAACGTTATCAAGATGCATACGATTACTTATTTGTGTCAATTGATCCGTCTGAGCAAGACGCTTCAGCTTAAGCTCACTTTTTTTAAGTTCAGAAATATCAGTTAAATAACCTACAAAATTGATGATATTATCATCTTCATCACGAACAATGACAGTATTATCTAGAATCCATTTAACTTGATCATCTTTGGTAATAATACGATAAGGTTCATGCGTAAAGAAGTATTGATGCTCTTGTATGGCTTTTTCAAGCTCTTGAGTCACACGTTTTAAATCATCAGAATGAATAAGATTTAAATACACTACATCATGAGACAAAAAATCAGATTGGCGATAGCCAAAGAGGGTTTCTACACTTTTTGAAACTGATGCAACAGTCCAATTTTCATCACTCTTCCATTTG
The DNA here is from genome assembly GCA_034723735.1 of Campylobacterota bacterium. Taxonomy (GTDB): domain Bacteria; phylum Campylobacterota; class Campylobacteria; order Campylobacterales; family Sulfurimonadaceae; genus S010-53. The sequence goes on from JAYEPE010000238.1 coordinate 2,154, forward strand.
AATAAAACAGCACTACTTAAATCAAAAAGAGATAATAAAATAGCTTGTTCTCGGGTACGTTCAATAATTTTAGATTCAAGTGTATCATTAAGAATTTGTAACTGCTTTGTCTTTT
>JAYEPE010000239.1:0-11353 GCA_034723735.1 Campylobacterota bacterium
GTTTCAAATGATCTTCGTGATTCTACTGATTCAGTTTCTGATAATGCAAATGACTCTACGAAAACAATCTCAAATGATCTTCGTGATTCTACTGACTCAGTTTCTGATAATGCAAATGACTCTACGAAAACAATCTCAAATGACCTTCGTGATTCAACTGATTCAGTTTCTGACAATGCTAATGACTCTACAAAGACAGTTTCAAATGACTTACGTGATTCAACAGACTCAGTTTCTGATAATGCAAATGACTCTACGAAAACAATGTCAAATGATCTTCGTGATTCAACAGACAGCATAGCTGACAATGCAAATGACTCTACACAATCAATTTCAGATAATATTGATGATGTAAATGGTCATGTACTTTCTGATAGTGAATATCAAGAGTACCTAAAGTTTAAAGCTTCAAAATAATTACTAATACTCTTTGCCTTCTTGGCAAAGATTTCACCCTTGCTTTTTATACACATCCCAAAATATAGATAAAATAGTTTTACAGCAGTTTTTTTCTTACATGTAAAAGTTTCACATGGTAACTCCTTTAAGTAAATTTAATAAAAATTATTAAACTATTGATATAGCTCAAGATTTGAAACAGATTGCATTGGATAAACTCTGCACGTATAGTTAAAATAGTAAATCTATTTGAAACTACATCAAAGGAGATGATTATGGCGATGGAAAGAAGAGATTTTCTAAAATCTGCTGCCGCGGCTTCAGCCGCAAGTGCAATTGGAATGGCAATTCCAAGTGATGCTGAGGCATCTGCAAAAGCAGCTCAAAGTGATTGGCGTTGGGATAAAGCAGCGTGCCGCTTCTGTGGTACTGGTTGTGGAATCATGATGGCAACAAAAGAGGGACGTATCGTTGCGGTTAAGGGTGACCCTGCTGCACCAGTAAATCGTGGTCTTAACTGTATTAAAGGTTACTTTAATGCGAAGATTATGTATGGAGCTGACCGTTTAACTAAACCTCTATTACGTGTGAATGCAAAAGGTGAATTTGATAAGCACGGTAAATTTGCTGAAGTTAGTTGGGAACGCGCATTTGATGAGATGGAGCACCACGCTAAAAAAGCACTTAAAGCAAGTGGCCCTGAGGGTGTAGCAGTATTTGCATCAGGTCAATATACTGTTATGGAAGGTGTTGCTGCACAAAAAATGATGAAAGCTGGATTCCGCTCAAACGCAATTGATCCAAATGCTCGTCACTGTATGGCATCAGCAGTTGTTGGTTTCTATCAAACCTTTGGTATTGATGAGCCATCTGGTTGTTATGATGATATTGAACTTACTGATACAGTTATATCTTGGGGTTCAAACATGGCAGAGATGCACCCGATCCTTTGGTCTCGTGTAACTGATAGAAAGCTTACTGATCCTGATCGTGTAAAAGTAGTAAATATGTCTACTTTCCGTCATAGAACATCAGATTTAGCTGATATTGAGATTATCTTCTCACCAAATACAGACCTTGCAATTTGGAACTATATAGCTCGTGAAATTGTATATAACCACCCTGAATCAATTGACTGGGATTTTGTTAAGAAACATATCGTTTTTGCAGCATCTCCAGTAAATATGGGTTATGGTATGCGTCGTTCAAATGAAAAATCAATCAAAGATGGTAAGTATACTGCACTTGAAATGGAAACAATTTCTAAAGAGATGAGTAAAATCGTTTCTGAAAAAGAAGCGCCTGCACTAGAGCCTTATGGATATAAAGCTGGTGATAATATGGTAATGAAACCTGCTGGTCTTAAGCACTGGGAAATCTCTTTTGAAGAGTATAAAAAATTCCTTGCGCCATATACACTTGATTATGTAGCTGACATTGCTAAAGGTGATCCAAATGAAAGCGTTGAAGCTTATGGTAAAAAACTTAAGGCTTTAGCAGATCTTTATATTGAAAAAGGTCGTAAAGTTGTGTCATTTTGGACAATGGGTATGAATCAGCATACACGTGGTACATGGTGTAATACTTTAGCTTATAATGTTCACTTCCTACTCAATAAACAAGCACTTCCAGGTGATGGTGCATTTTCACTAACAGGACAGCCTTCAGCTTGTGGTACTGCTAGAGAAGTTGGTACATTCTGTCACCGTCTTCCTGCAGATATGATGGTTAAAAATCCTAAACACAGAAAAATTTGTGAAACTGCATGGAAAATTCCAGAAGGTACACTCAACCCTGTAGGGAACCAACACATTATGAAAATCCACCGTGATATTGAAGATGGTGTTGTTAAATTTGCATGGGTAAATGTTTGTAATCCTTACCAAGATACTGCGAGTGCATCACACTGGATTAAAGCAGCACGTGAAATGGATAACTTCATTGTAACGTCTGATGGATATCCTGGTATCTCTGCAAAAGTATCTGACCTTATCCTTCCAACAGCTATGATCTATGAAAAATGGGGAGCATACGGAAATGCAGAACGTCGTACACAGCACTGGAGACAACAAGTACTTCCAGTAGGTGATTCAATGTCGGATACTTGGCAGTGGGTAGAGTTCTCAAAACGTTTTACTGTTAAAGATTTATGGGGTGAGCAACCACTACGTGGTAATAAAAAACTTCCAGATGTTATTGCTAAAGCAAAAGCCATGGGCTATAAAGAAACAGACACAATGTTTGATATTCTTTTCAATAGTGATTACTATCGTTCATTCAAGCTTGATGCTAATGATCCAATCCAAAAAGGTTATGATAACACTGAGTGCCTTGGTGATTCTCGTAATGTTATCGGTTCAGATGGTAAGGTTTGGAAAGGTTATGGTTTCTTTATCCACAAAGCACTTTTTGAAGAGTATGCTAACTTTGGACGTGGCCATGCACATGACTTGGCACCATTTGATGTTTATCACAAAGTTCGTGGACTTAAATGGCCAGTTGTTGATGGTAAAGAGACACAATGGCGATTTAATGTTAAATACGATCCATATGCAGCAAAACAAAATACTGGAACATCTCATGCCTTCTACGGTGGTTTAGCGAAAGCTCTTACCCAAGGTGATTTAATGGGTATTAAAGATAAAAAGAAAAAATCACTTAAAAATAAAGCGAAGATATTTGCACGTCCGTACATGGATCCTCCAGAAATGCCAGATTCTAAATACGATATGTGGTTATCAACAGGTCGTGTACTTGAACACTGGCACTCAGGAACAATGACTATGCGTGTACCTGAGCTTTATCGCGCGGTACCAGAAGCACTCTGTTATATGCACCCAGAAGATGCTAAAAAACGTGGTATGAAACGTGGTGAGCTTGTTAATGTTGAGTCACGTCGTGGTTCAGTAAAAGCACGTCTTGAGACTCGTGGACGTAATAGACCACCAGTAGGATTATGTTTCGTACCTTGGTTCGATGAGAAAGTATTTATTAATAAAGTTTGTCTTGATGCAACTTGCCCGCAATCAAAACAGACCGACTTTAAAAAATGTGCGGTAAAAGTAAGTAAAGCGTAAAGAGTAATAGAGTGAAAAAAGAAAACATAAGTGAACGTCGAAAATTTATTTTAACAATGGCACGAGGCGTAGGTCTTAGTGCTATGGGTGCTCTGGTCTGGAGCGCTTATGTTGGTGAGGTAAAATCAGCGCCACTTATATTACGTCCTCCAGGCGCATTGCCTGAGGAAGATTTTTTAAAAACGTGTATTAAATGTGGTCTGTGTGTTGAAGCGTGTCCTTTCGACACCTTAATGCTCGCAGCACCTGGGGATAATAATCCTATTGGTACACCATTTTTTATTCCTAAAGATGTCCCGTGCTATATGTGCGAAGATATTCCATGTGTACCTGTCTGCCCGACAGATGCCTTGGTGGAAAGTTCTGTAAAATCTGAAGTTAATGGTGAGATGGTTTGGGATATCATGAAAATGGATATGGGTGTCGCGATAGTTGATGAAGTAAATTGTATTGCCTTTTGGGGAATTCAATGTGATGCTTGTTATCGTGCCTGTCCTTTGATGGATGAAGCTATCTTTCTTGAATATACAAAAAATGAGCGTACGGGGAAACATGCATTTTTGAAACCTGTAGTTGACGCAACAATCTGTACAGGGTGCGGTCTTTGTGAACGCGCTTGTGTAACAGAGAAACCGGCCATATTTGTGCAACCTAATGATGTTGCCCAAGGTAAGGTTGGAGATCACTACATTAAAGGTTGGGATAGTGCAGATGAAGAGCGTCTTAAAGATGCTAAGGCTGAAACAACAACTACAAGATTAAGTAAAGAGAGTGCAATTGATTCACTCAATGACATGGGGGATCTATACTAATGAGAAAGATTCGCTTTTTATTGATGCGTCGATTGACACAGTTTGGTATTTTATTTTTGTATTTTGGTGCGAATGCTTATGGATGGAAAATCTTACAAGGAAACCTTAGCGGCTCTCTTTTGTTTGAAACCATCCCTTTAACAGATCCGTATGCTGTTTTACAGATGCTTTTTGCTGGAGCTGTTTTGGCTTCAGATATTATTATTGGAGCAGTGCTTATTTCACTGATCTATGGGGTTATTGGTGGTCGTATCTTTTGTTCTTGGGTCTGTCCTATAAATATGGTTACAGATGCAGCGAACTGGTTACGTCGAAAATTAGGAATATCACAAGTACAAAAACGTGTTTATATGAGTCGTAATATCCGTTATTGGATCTTAGGACTTAGTTTGATCTTATCGTTCATTATGAGCGTTGCAGCATTTGAGTTAATTAGTCCTATCTCAATGGTTCACCGTGGTCTTGTCTTTGGTATGGGACTTGGATTTGGTGCAATTATTGTTATATTTTTATTTGACTTATTTGTACATGAAAATGCTTGGTGTGGTCATATCTGTCCTCTTGGTGGATTTTATTCACTGCTGGGGAAAAAGTCACTTATCCGAGTATATCATGATGCAGATGCATGTACCGCATGTATGAAATGTAAAGAGGTCTGCCCAGAGAAAGAGGTGCTGTTTATGGTTGCCAAAAGCAGCGAAAGTGTATTGATGGGTGAATGTACAAATTGTGGACGCTGTATAGAAGTCTGCGATGATGATTCATTAAACTTTTCGATACGAAATCTTGCAAGAAAAGCAAAGGAGAAGGCATGAAAATGAAGATGATGTTAGGAGCTTTAACCGCGGTAACATTACTAATGGTTGGTTGTAATGATACTGCGACACCTGCAAAGCAGGAAGTAGCAAAAGCGACTGTAACTGAAGAGTCATTAGGCTTACGTAAAACTGATTTATATTCAGAGGATACTACGGTTGCTGATGAGACTAAGTATGGAACTGCAACAGCAGGATCGGGGAAATTCTTTGATCGTGCATTTGATAATGCGCCACCAATGATTCCTCATGATGTTGAAGAAATGTTACCAATTACAATTAATGACAATCAGTGTAAATCTTGTCATATGCCAGAAGTGGCGAAATCAATGGGTGCGACAGCAATTCCGAAGTCACACTTTACTGACTTAAGACCAAGAACTAATATTGGCAAGGATGGTTCTGTTGTTAAAGAAGGCCAAGTAATGACAGGTGTTAATGATACACTGACAGTACAACATAAACTTAGCAGTCTAAGTGGCTCACGTTTTAACTGTTCACAGTGCCATGCACCACAATCAACTGGTGATTTAATTGTTCAAAATAATTTCCGTCCAGACTTCCAAAGTTCGGATATGAAACGTGGTTCAAATATGCTAGATACACTTAATGCAGGTGTTGAATAGTTGTCAGAACTAAGTAGACGCGGATTTTTTGGTGCCCTTGGCACCAAAACCGTTGGTAAGGAGATCAAAATTCGACCTCCTTATGCTACCGATGAGACTCTTTTTGGTACAGCGTGTCCAGAGTGCGATGGCGTTTGCGCCACTTTGTGCGAAGAAGAGATTATTAAAATTGGCAAAGATAAAATCCCTTATTTGGATTTCTCTAAGAGTGGATGTACTTATTGCGAAGAGTGTATAGATGCATGTGAGCCTAATGTACTTCATGATATCAATGCACCCATACAAGCCACAATACGCATTTATGAATCAAAATGCATGAGTTGGCAAAGTGTTATGTGTTTCTCATGTAAAGAGCCGTGCCTAGATGATGCTATTATCTTTGATGGACTGTTTAAACCTGTTATTGATGTAGAAAAATGTACAGCCTGTGGTTTTTGTCTTGATAAATGTCCTAGTAATGCTATTGAAATTGTGGCATAATTTCTTCTTAACATGTTAAGGATTTAAAACGTGAAAATACTTCTATTTATATTATTGGCTTTTACGCTCAATGCAGCTTCAATAAAACCTCAATATCATCTTGAAACTTCAAAGATGGTAACTGATCTCTTTATCGAAGGAAAAACATTATATGCAGCCACAGGTGGAGGTATAGTTGATATTTTTGATATTTCTACACAAAAACGTATAGGAGAAATTGTACTTCCTAGTGTTAAAGATTTCCTTGGTGATCTTATTCCACCAAAAATCTATTCTATAGATAAACTTGGTGACACTATCGTTTTAGTTTCACAAGGCAAATCAGGTTTTAGAGATGTCTATATCAAAAAGGATGATACACTCACTCGAATAATTGATTCTACAAAAGAGTTCTTTCTAAAAGAAGGACTTTTTATTGATGAAGATCATATAATTTTAGGGCTATTAAGTTCAGAGTTTATTCTTTACCAACTTAGCACTAATAAAGTCATCTACCGTCATGCCATAAAAGAACGTAACAGTGGTGGTTCTGCCTTAGGTGATATGTCACTTAGTGAAGATAAAAAAACTTTAGTTACAGCTGATGAAAGTGGTGAAATTAATTTTTTTAATGTAGCAGATTTTAAACATCTTAAAGTCTCTAAAGGTCAAAACCTTGATAATATCTATAAAATAGATTATAAACAAGGCATAGTTATTACCGCAGGACAAGATCGTCGCTGTGCTATCTATAAAGATGATGGCAGTGCGTATTATCTTAAAGCTGAATTTCTAATATATGCTGCAGGCTTAAGTCCTTCAGGGAAAATTGGAGTTTTCGCATCGACAATTGATAATGGTCTGCAAATTTTCAATACAAATACAAAAAGTAAAATTGCTTTCTTAGAAGGTCATAATGCAACATTGACTGATTTTGCTTTTATTAGTGAAAGTGAGTTTTTCAGTTCTGCTGATGAAAACCGTATTCTCTTTTGGGATATAAATAAATAAAAACAAGGATTATAAATGAACGTATCAAGTATTGTTATTCAAACCACACCAATGTATTTAGATGAAGTCGTAGAGAGCTTAAAAAATTTAGATATCTGTGATTATCATTTTCATGATGAACGTGGTCGTATTATTGTAACTATTGAAGGCGAAGGTGTTGAAGAAGAGATTAAAAAGCTAACTCAAATTCAAGAGATGCCACATATTGTTGCAGCAGATATGCACTTTGCTTACACAGAAAAAGAGTTAAACGAAGAGCGTGATAAGCTAGAGATAGAGGGAACAGCAATTCCTGAGTGGCTTAATGCTGATGATGTTAATGTCAAAGATATCCAATATCATGGCGATTTAAAAAAGAAATTTTAAGGTATTTTTATGAAAATAGAACAATGTGAAGGTATTGATTTCAACTCTTTTATTGAAACTGAAGTACCACAAAATGAACTTATTATTTCACGAACCGATCTCAAAGGTATCATCACTTATGTAAATGACACTTTTGCTGAAATATCAGGTTATGGTACTAATGAACTCATTGGTAAACCCCATAATATTGTCCGTCATCCAGATATGCCCTCTTCTGCTTTTAAAGAGATTTGGGAAACAATTTCTGCAAAAAATACATGGAAAGGTTATGTAAAAAATCTTCGTAAAGATGGTGGTTACTATTGGGTGCATGCCGAAATATCAGGTGTTTATAAAAACGGTGAACTTATTGAATATAAGTCACTTCGTGAACCAGTTTCTCAAGAAAAATCTTATGAGATGCAAATTCAATATGATGAGATACGTCAAAAAGAAGATGATACACTACGCTTTGTAAGCTATATCAATAATAAAGTCTTTCATCAAATCAATACCCTTGCTCAAGAAGAGGGATGCACTTTAGGTAAAGCCTTAGAAAAACTTATTTTAAAGTGAATTAAGTAAAATACTCAAAAAGATGATTCTTACATGTAAAGGATTATAAAACGGTGTTATTTCAGAAAAAATTTATGATACCACTACTTTTAATTGTAGTAGGTTACTTTATTGGAATTAGCCCTGAATTTAAGATTATAGCAGCTGGAGTGGCTATCTTCTTGATCGGTATGTACTTTATGGAAGATGGCTTTAAAGTATTTGCTGGAGGGACCTTACAACGAGTCTTAAAAAAAACAACCAACACCCTTACTCGAGCATTTTTTAGTGGCTTTATTGCCACTTCTATCGTACAAAGTTCTTCACTCATCACTGTCATTACTATCTCTTTTCTTTCTGCTGATTTAATTGTATTAAGTCAAGCTATTGGAATTGTTTATGGATCAAATCTTGGAACAACAACTACCGCATGGATTATTGCAGCTTTTGGTGTTAAGGTAAAAATTGCTTACTATGCGATGCCTATGTTGGTTTTCGGAATTATTCTTCGCTCCGTACATTCAAAGAGCTATCAAGGCTTAGGCTTTATATTATTAGGGCTTGGCTTTATATTTTTGGGTATTGGCTACATGAAAGAAGGCTTTGATACATTACAAAATGCTATTGATCTCTCTCAAATGGCAATTTCCGGCTTTTTAGGACTCCTGTTTTACATTGCTGTTGGTACTGTTGCTACTGTTATTTTACAATCAAGTAGTGCTTCTATGGCTATTATTATTACCGCACTTGCAGCAGGACAGATCGAATACACCTCAGCATTAGCCCTAGCAATAGGAAGTAATATAGGAACTACTATCACCGCAATACTAGGCTCCTTAGCTTCTAATACAAATGGAAAACGCCTTGCCCTCGCACATCTTATTTTCAATATTATAACCGCTATGATGGCAGTAGTGTTTTTAAGCTATTTTGTAGAATTAGTCAATATTTTTGCTACATATCTAGCAATTGCAGAAGATAATTATCTTTTAAAATTAGCACTTTTCCATACTTTATTTAATCTCTTTGGTATCTTATTGATTATTCCTTTTACATCACATCTTGTCAGTTTTATCTCTAAAATTATCCCTCAGAAAAAAGTTTCTCGTGGCAAGGCACGTTATCTTAATCCTACAGTTTTGCAAACAGCTCAAAGTGCAAATGCTGCCTTGCATAAAGAACTTGAGCATCTTTATGATATTGTCACTGAAGGTCTGATGCATGCCCTCTTGCTTCACCGTAGTGACGTTATTTCTGATGATAATCTCAAACATGCTATTAAAAGAAAAGTAAATGACATAGAAATTAATGTTGAACATTTTTATCAAGTTCGTGCTAAAAATCTCTATGGAGTTATTTTAGATTATGCTACCAAAGCGGCATCTTCAATGACTCAAGATGAGCTTAAGTATCTCTATGAATACAAAGTAGCGAATAGAACAATGATTAATATCCTTAAGCAAGCCAAAGAGATGCATAAAAATATTCTTAAATATAATCAACATTCCAATCAACATATCCGCTATGAATATGATACGATACGTCTCAATCTTGCTTCTATGATTCGAGAAATCGAAATTATTTACCATAGTGATGATGATATGAAAACATTAACACAGATTCATATCTTAGCCGAGATATCACAAGAGCTTGATATTATGAAAAGTAATCGCATCGACACACTGATACGTGATAAAAAAATTGACACTATGATGGCAACTTCACTTATGAATGATAGTGACTATGCCTACCAGATATCAAAGAAACTACTTGATATCGCAAGAATATTATGGATTGAAGATAAGGATATCAGAGAATTTGAACTTGAAGAGGATAGTGAGATATGAAGTGGATAGAAAAAGCAGTGAAATTTTTCACCTATGATGAAAAAACACAAGAATTAAAACAGAAGAAATTGAAAAAGATAATAAAAAAGCTTACTGTCTCTAAAGAAAAATTACATAAAAAATGCGAGATAGCATTAACAAAAAAAGAACGAGCACATTACAAACAAGAGTTTAAGGCACTCGTCTCTCTTCTTAAAAAAGCAAAAAAACGTTTACAACATTTAGAAAATTTACATTAACCTTGCATAATAAGATTGGCAAGAGGTTCTTCTTTGAGAACACTGTTTTTTTCTTGTTTTGCCAAATCTATCTGAGAAATAATACCACTTTGACCGTTTTCATATAGAAAAAGTCCACTTGAGCGTAATTCACCTAAATTCTGTTCTTGGCTTTTATACTGAAATTCACTACGGACTGAACCCAAATAAATAGCACCAATACCAAGCTCACCTAAGGCAAGTAGTTCATTTTCTCCATCATTATTAACCCAGATACGTAACTTATCAAGAATAGGATCATTCTCATCAATCCAAAGATTACTATCATCATCAAAGAGTGATAATTCAGCAAAACCATTACCTAGTACGGTGCCAAAAAGTTCACTACCGCTGTCAATAGTTCCATTTTCATCTCTATCAAGAGCTAAAAAACCATTTCCATCTTTGAGCATGGATATCTGATCTGACGCACCATCATTATCAATATCAAAATGAAAAGAGGTATCGCTCAAAGAGGGCATCTCTCCCTCAAAGTTGATAATAAGAGGATCAATACAGTGTGAAGCTTCAAAACTACTTTGCGATATCAATGTATGCGACATACTCACACTTATATCTATCGCTATTTTTTGTGTATCTGTTTGAATAAACCCTCCCATATTAAGCTCAAACTTTTGATGCTCAATACGCTCAACATGTACAAATGACTCTGCTTCTCTCTGCTGGGGCATGGGCTCAATAGGAGATTCACTCTGTTTATAAGCATTATAAAGCTGTTGTAAAAACTGCCGTATAAGCATAAGATGCATTTGAGATTGTAAGCGCTTCTCATACTCCATCACCTCAATTTTTTCACGTGTCCGTTGAGACTCTTCAATCTGTAGCTCATTTTCAAATGAAGCCTTAATAAGTGTCTCTTGTTCGTATTTACTATCCATACGAAGCTGGAAATTTTCAATTTTCATGATAACTCTCCTTGTTTGAAGTATTACATGTAAGCAAAAAATATTCCTAATGACTGTCATTGCGAGGAATGAAATGACGTGGCAATCTTATTTGTATCTCACTTTCCTCACACCCCATCACCAATTAAATAAATATCCAAATACCTCTGCCCAAGCAAGCCAATAATCAACCTATGCACATCACTAAGATTCATCATAACCTTCTGAGTGTCATTGATAATTAA
>JAYEPE010000240.1:0-11237 GCA_034723735.1 Campylobacterota bacterium
TGAACAAGATATCTTTTCAAGGGTTCAAGAAAATAAGATCAAACAAATTGCATATCTATTTAAAAATATAGAAGAAGATATTGTAACTACTCACATTCTCAAAGATTCTCAAAGTTTAGCTGATATGTTCTCTGATAAAAACACAAGAGAGCAGTATGAGAAAAGTCTCTCTCTACTTTTAACCCCTAGTATAAAATATATGTATATCCTCTCTAAAGACAGCAAAGATAGATTTAGATTTTTACTCGATGCTTCTAAAAGTGATAAAGCAAATTTTTACCAAAAATTTGATGTAGAGAATCCTAAATATGAAGAACTTTATGCAACAAGCAAGCCACAAGTTATAAAACAAAAAGATATGGAAAATCTCTACTTAACGTATCTCTATCCCATTGTTGTTAAACATGAAGTCATTGGTATATTAAGTGTTGATATTACTACTAAAATACATAAAGTAATTGCAAAAGTCATCAAACCCTTAGAGACATTTTTTGTTGTTTTAATTATTTTTATATTTTTACTTATGCTTATGAGTATTTTGCAGGTATTTCACTATTTTAGGACTAGAAAAAAAATCTTTACAGATCCACTCACACAACTTTTTAATAGAAACTACCTTGTAGAAATATCTCCTATGTTAAATCTAAATCACTACTCTATAGCTATGCTTGATTTAGACAGATTTAAAGTTATAAATGACACCTATGGACACAAAACTGGAGATTTCGTCTTATCCACAAGTGCTCAAGTTTTTAAAAATTCTATTAGAGAGAGTGATATACTTATCAGGTATGGAGGGGAAGAGTTTTTACTTTTTATCTACAAAAGAGATGAAGGTGAATCTGCAAATAAGATATGTGAACGTATAAGAAAAAATATAGATTCATACTCTTTTAATTATGAAAATCAAGAGATAAGTGTACAAGTATCTATAGGTGTTCATGAAAGTCCATCACAGGAGAAAAATCTCAATGAAGCTATAAAAATTGCTGATAAAATGTTATATATTGCTAAAACAGAGGGTAGAAATAGAGTTGTATTTTACAATGACAGATTAAAAAACAGAGACCACTTCAATACAAAAGATATTAATTTTGTAAAACTAGCTCTTGAAGAGAACCGTGTACTATGCTACTATCAGCCTATCTATGATCCTATAAATAAAAAGATTCATAAATATGAAGCCTTAGTGAGAATTCAAAGCAGTGAGGGAGAGATAATCCCTCCTGCATCTTTTTTACCAAATATAAAACATACAAATATACACTATAAACTAACAAAGAGAATTCTTTCTATAGTATTTGATAAGTTAAAACATAGTGAAGATTTTATTAGTATAAATATGAACTTTTCTGATTTAATCAATAAAGATATAGAAAATAGTATTATCGAAATATTTCAAGCCAATAAAGAGTTGGCTTCAAGAGTGACGTTTGAAATTTTAGAGAGTGATGAAATTGATAATATAGAGCTATTAAAAGAAAAAATAGACCTGCTCTACTCTTTTGGAGCTAAAGTATCTATTGATGATTTTGGTAGTGGGTATTCAAACTTTAGGACTATTTTAGATATAGAGGCTAAGTATATTAAAATTGATGGTACTTTAATAAAAAATATCGATAAAAATGAAAAAGATTTTAAAGTTGTAAAAAGTATTATCCATTTTGCCAAAGAGACAAATATGAAAACAATAGCTGAATTTGTTCACTCTAAAGAGGTTTATGATCAATTAAAACTGATCGAAATAGACTATATGCAAGGATATTTTATCTCAAAACCAACTGCCAAACTTAGCACTACAGCCGATCTATTTAATGAGCCGCCAAGCTCTTAAGTATATTTTCAAAAATCTTATCATCCACACCCAAGCGTGCTATAAGACGAATAATCGCATGTTCAACAGTTGGCTGACGGATGGCTCCTACTAAAACACCCTCTTTTAAAAGCTCTTTTTGAATCATTTTTACTTTGAGGTTATCACCTATGGGTATGCGAATAATAAGCCCATCACAGCTAATACCAAGTATCTCTTTGACTCGCTTTTGACGTTTTCTTATCTTTACATGTAAGACTTTATGATGCTCTAAAATATACTCTAGTGCTTTATGAGATAAGAGCGTATCAAAGAGTGAAGGAGCCGTAGCATAGATAATGGGTTTAGCACGATTTATAAGATAATCGATAATATGCTTTGATGCCAAGATATAACCTCCAAAACTTCCATAAGCCTTCCCAAGTGTTCCCATTTTAATATGATTGGCTTGTATAGCAATATTAAAATGCTCATACACACCCATCAATTTTTCACCCACAACACCACTACTATGTGCTTCATCAACAATCAATAAGGCATCAAACTCTTTCGCAAGTGCAAAAATGTCTGGGTTCATTAAATCCCCATCCATCGAATAGATACCCTCAACTGCAATAATACATCGGTGTGATTGAGTTGCTTCAAGAGCTTCTCTTAAAACCTTTGCATCATTATGTTTAAAATAAATCACCCTACCCTGAACATTAGCTGCGGCCAATTGTCCTGAGGCGTGATATTTTTCATCTATAAAGAGTACATCTTTTTTACGCACTAAGGCTTCAATAAGTGCGATATTGGCATTAAAACCACTCCCTAAAATCACACCCTCTTCAAAATCATTTGCCTTAGATAGTGCTTTTTCAAAGTTACGATGAATTTCATGATACCCATTTACAAGCATTGATGCTTTTGGAGCATGATTATCATACTTTTGAAGCTCTTTACATGTAAGCTCTAAAAGAGAAGTATTATGCGCTAAACCCAGATAATCATTAGATGCTAAATCAATGATATCAGCACTAAAACATTCACGCTCTCTATAACGACCTGAATGTTTTAAAGCGCGAATTTCTTTTTCATAATACATCATCACTCTTCGTCTCAACATTATGAAGAGCCATAGCAGGATAGGCAAAGCTTAGACTGTTTTTTTCTAATATTTCAGCAATTTTATACATCACATCTTCTTTAATTTCAAGCCACTCGTTCCAGATCACAGATTTTGAATAACAGTAAACTAAAATATCAATACTTGAATCTGAAAATCTATCCATATAGACTAGCATTGTGCGTTTAATCCCTTTGTAATCTTCTCTCGAAACAAGTCGTGCGTAGCGCTCAGCATGAAGCATCTCTTGAGTATTATTGGCAATACCTTTATGCTCGATAAGCATCTCTCTAATTTCATCTATGGCATGTTTAATATCATTGAAATCAGATTCGTATGTCACTCCGATATGCATTTTTATCCGACGTCCTAATTGTCGTTTACTCCAGTTTCTCAGCCCATTATCCACAAGTTTAAAATTAGGTATAGCAATCATAGCATTATCAAAGGTTCGAATGGTTGTGGCACGTAGCCCAATTTCAACAACTGTACCCTCATATCCATCAACAGCAATCCAATCACCTTGCTCAAATAGATCTCCCATCAAAATCGAAACAGATCCAAAAAAGTTAGCAATAGTATCTTTAGCAGCAAAAGCAACCGCAAATCCACCAATACCTAGACCTGAAAGAATGGCACTTAAATTAACATCAAAAAGATTTAAAATGATGATAATTCCAATAATATAAATAACAATATTAAGTACACGCATCGCTAGGTTGATCACCTCATGACGTAAATATTGCGATCGTCTGAGTTGCTCTATTTTGAGAGTAGCTGCAGCATTTATAAGACGTTGAATAAGATAGGTCGCTAAGATAGTGTACGATATGTCAAAAGCTTTACCAATCCAGCTAGCGTCCATAAAACCTGCATAAATCTTAACAATAACATCAATGGTTACAACAACCATAATTACACTAAAAACACCTGAGACACTTTTAATAATATAACTAACATCGTCAGATTTATCAAAAAAGTTTTGAAGTAGTGTTCCCGATACAATAACAAGAAGCTTTCGCGCTAGATAAAACCCAAATAAAAATAAAAAAATAAAAATTATCTTTGCGCTATCTAATCCACTCCATTGTAAATATTCATTCAACTTTTCACCAATATTACTAGTATTAATCTTGTATCCAAATGAGATCAAACCGAAAGAGGAGAGTTTAATAGCATCATACATAGGAGATTTAAAACGTAGTAACTCAGCACTTAACATTGCATGTACATTTAAGACTTCTTGATTTTCAAGAAAATTCTCCCGAATACTCTTACCAAACTCACTGTTATCTTCTTGTTCTAAAGTAGGATAATCTTCTTTAGAAATAATCTGTTCATCCGCATGACGTGTCGCAACAATTTTGTCAATAGTTTCAATAAACTCTTTTTCTGTATCACTTTGAGCTGCTTTACTGACAGCGTAGAGAGTATGACGAATATTATTCAGCAAAGTATATGTATTAAACTTAATTTCATCACGCATATAGGCTTTGGTATTATTATGCTGTTTATTTACTTTCATACGACGTTGGAGCATGGACATTTCATTGGCATATATCGCTCTATTTTGAAATTTCTTGCTCTCTTTTGAAATCAACAGCAAAAAGAAGGTTTTATATTCATAGTCTTGCTCTTTTATAAGCTTTTCAACCCTATCACTTGAAATATTTTGATCTAAAAATTGTCGTTCGATATCCATCTGCTTGGCGACAAAATCACCTATTAAATCTTCCCCACTGAGTGAAGTCTGAAAAAAGCTTAGTATAAGAAAAAGAGGAATAAAAATATGTTTTATCATTAAATCACCTAGAATAAATATCATGTATTATACAATAAGTAATCTATTGTAATTAAGGAATATCTATGTTACTTCGTATAACCTTCGCCTTATCACTCAGTTCATTGATACTGAGTGCCTCATCGCTCGATATCTATTCAGATAAAAGTTTTTATACCTATCAACCCAAAGATAGTTATATTGGGTTCAATACCGCATTAAAAGCAAAAGATTCTACGCGAACGCTTGAGCTTATTAAAAAAGATACATGTAAAAGCAGCAGTAGCTTATGTCAAGAGCATAACAGACTCAAAGCCTTACATGTAAAGCTCAACAAGCTCAACAAAGAACAAGCTATTTTAGAAAATCTTGTCTCACAATATCGTCCTCAGGTTGCTATCAATGCAGATACTGCTATTAAAACTGCTACTAAAATTGCATCACGTATGGCAACACTGCAAGAAAAAAGTCAAAAAATTAAAAAAGAGATACAGTATGCAACAGCACTCTTTTCAAAACATGCTCCAAGCAAAGAAGCCCTCTTTTATTCACAACTTCCTCAATCTAATGTAACACTCACAATCAATAGAGGTCTCAATTTTCAAAGTGAATATCTTTTAGATATGGATACGCAACGTATAGAACACACCCTTTTACTTCGTAATCGCTCAGGAATTAATATCACTGCAGATGAAGTAAAACTTTTCGCTAAATCAGCAGGATATATTAATGCCCCTATACAGTTTTATCCAAGAAAAATCCGTATCTCCCAACCTCAAGCAAAACGTGCAAAAATGCGTAAAGAGCTAAGCATGATGGCAATGAATAGCGTAAGCGCTGCCCCTGCAGCAGATGCTATACATGCAAGTAAAACTCAAACACGAAGCTATCGCATCAATAACCTCACCTTACCCTCAGATGCAAAACACAAAAAAATACCTGTTAGTACAGAAAAGCTCCAAGTAACTTCTGTATTAACATGGAACCCTTACCATAGCAGCAATGTCTATCACACCGCTAGTTTTAACCCTAAGCAGACTATCGAATCACATCAATGGAAAGTACGTCGTAATCAGGAACTCATAGAAAATGCACCTATACGCAAAGAGGGCAAAAAGATTCTTATTAATGTTGCTATCGATTATGATCTTGAGGTTAAGCGCGAAAATATTAATGAGTTTTCTGAAGATAAAAGTCTTTTTAGTTCCGATCGTATTAAAAATGAGGGTTTCAAGTTAAGCTTAACAAACCGTTCAAAAGTTTCAAAAACTGTTAAAATCACTGAACGTATTCCACTCTCAACACAAGAGGAGATTCAAGTTAATCTTGAAAAAATAGATCTACCTTATGATTATAATGAGAAGACTGGAAAACTCACTATGAGTGTAAATATAGGCGCACAAAGCACTAAAACTATCAAAATACGTTATAGCATTCGCTATCCTAAAGAGACAGAAATTTTTTATTAAAATACTTAAATGAGAAGAGATCATCTTCTTATTTGACAAATAAACATAATTATATTATAGTTATATAATCCATGCAATAGAAGGTTTTAAAATGCAAGTAGCTTTGATTGATATTGGCACAAGTAAAGGAATTCGGATTCCTGCAAATGTGCTTAAAATGTTTGATTCGCTTAAAGGATTTGATTTAAAGGTTAAGGATAAACAGATTATCTTAGATACAATAGAATCTCCTAGAAATGGCTGGGCAGAAAAATTCAAAAAAACCTCAAATGAATTACTTATAGATGATAGCTTAGATGCTAAGGATTGGGATGAATTATAATCAATATGAAGTTGTGATAGTAAATTTGAATCCTACAGTAGGAAATGAGATACAAAAAACACGACCTTGTTTGATTATATCTCCTAATGAGATGAATTTTAAAAATCTTATCGTAGCCCCAATGACATCTACAGACAAAGACTACCCAACAAGGGTCAAGTTAAAAAAAGATAGCTTTATAGTTTTAGATCAAATCAGAACGATATCTATCCAAAGAGTTGTTAAACAAGTAGATATAGAGTTAAGTGCAAAACAGATAAAAGAGATTAAAAATATTATTAAAATGATGCTTGTGGATTAAGCGCCCTTTAATAGGGCACAATCAATTTGAAAAATAATAGATAAGTCCACCGACGACAAGACCCGTAATAACAGCTAAGGCAATTTTTACCTTACTATAAGGGCGTTCTCCTGTAATATCTCCATTTCTTCCATTAATAACATAGCTGTAGAGTTTTCCATCAAAATTAAAAGCAGATGCATAAATTGGTAATAAAATATGCTTAAAGCTAATATTGGAATACTCACTATCAAGTGAATTAATCTCTTGTCTATCTCCACCAATTTGACGTTTTATCGATTCACGAATATGATGCTCCATTGTGACTTTTGCACGACTTAAACCCTCATCAAGCTCTATAGAATAGACCTCACTCTCATAACCACTTAAAAAAGATTCATCATAATCAACTAAGTTTTCCAAATCCCAATGAGACAGTGTCTGTTTTAAAGAATTTGTTGCCATCACTAAGACATCATCAAAAGCTTTATTTAAATCTCCATTTACATTGCTCCAGCGAATTTTTTCAACCCTACGCGTTTTACTTTCACCATTTTCAGTATAAGATTCATTAACATAATACTTATCACCCCTACGTCCGCTATAACGACTATATGTACCTGCATCATACGTCCAATAAGGAATAAAAATCCCCTCTAGCTTAGAATCTTCTGCACTATAACGCTTCAGTTTATTTGGAGCAAACCAATGACTTTTTAGCCATTTTTTAAAAATAGTTTTTGCTTGAACTTTAGTGATACTAAAAGGCAAAAGTGCTTGAGGTTTTACAGGACGATAGAGAGAAACTTCATTAACTACCGCACTCCCACAAAATGGACACTCAGAAGCATGAATATCTTCACTAAGCTCAAAAGTTGCCGCACACGTTGGACATTTTGAGCTACTTATCTCACTTGGATGTTGCGATATGTTTTTCAATTCAACTATAGCTTTTTCATAATCTTTTTCAACAACTTGAGTAAAAGCTCGCTCAATTACATTTACATGCGAACAATAAGGGCAAGTAAGCTCACCCGTAGCTACCGAATAATTGAGTTTTGCACCACACTGTCCACAAGGGAAAATATACTCTTTTTGACTCATGACTAACTCGGTATCGGTGGAGGTGTACTTGCAAAGAGTGTGCTAAGTCCATCTAAAGAATCTGCACGCTCCCAACCGTTCATTCCCTCACGCCATGTTAAAGTCTCTTGAGTAATTTCACCTTGGTGAATGGCACTTTTTATCTGTTCCATCGTCATCGGTCCTTTAGAGCTTCCATTAATAGCAAAGTGATAGGTCTGTGCTTTTGGAATTGGCGGAGGTGCTACAGGAGCGCTATTATGAGCTCCTAGATTATTTGCCATCTGTTGCGCCATTGCAAAACCCATACCCATACCCATCGCATCACCAGCAGCACTTGAACCACTACCTCCACTACTTAGAGCTTCGGCTGCTTGGTATTTTAGATAATCATCAAGATTACCCGCAAGACCCATACCTGTTCGTTTATCTAATGCCTCTTCTACTTTTGGTGGTAATGAAATATTCTCGATTAACAGTTTAGTAAGTTCAAGTCCATACGCACTAAATTCAGGAGAAATTTTCTCCTCAATAAACTCACTCATCTGCTCATAATTTGCTGCCAAATCTAAGATAGGAATATTAGCTTGTCCCACAATCGTAGCAAAACGCGACACAATAAGATTACGAAGCTGGTCACTCACCTCATCAACTGTAAAATATCCATCTGTTCCTACAATCTCTTTTAAAAAGATCTCAGGCTCTTCAATTTTGATACCGTAAGTTCCAAAAGCACGAACACGAACTGGTCCAAACTCTTTATCACGTAACATCAGTGGATTTTTAGTTCCCCATTTCAAATCTACAAAACGACGAAGATTAAAGAAATAAACTTCCGCTTTAAAAGGACTATTAAAAGCATGATCCCAATGATTTAGGGTTGTCATAATTGGCATATTTTGTGTTTCTAGTTCATAAATACCTGGCTCAAAAATATCTGCAATTTCACCTTCATTGACAAAAACAGCAATCTGAGATTCACGTACAGTGAGTTTAGCTCCATGCTTAATCTCATTGCCATAACGCTCAAAACGATATACCATCGTATCGCTACTATTATCAGTCCATTCAATAACATCAACGAACTCACCCATTAATTTATCAAAAAATCCCACCTTACGCCTCCTTAGCTATTTTTTTTGGAGTATCTAACTCCTCTTTTTGTACCTGTGTCGCAAGTAAAGAGGCTTTGAGTTCAGACTCTAATTCTTCTAACTCTATCTCTGCTTTTGCACGTGCTTTTTTACCTTCCTCAGCGATGACAATACCATCTTCAATTGTCTCAATCAGAAGCTTATTAGCCAATTTAACACTCTCAATATCAAAAACACCGCGCTCTGCTAACTCACGTGTTTGACGATTAGCCTCTTTAAGATTTTTAGCATTTGCTTCTAAAAGTTCATTCGTTAAATCCATCGCTTCTTTGAGGACACCACCCGCTTGTTGATTACGGTATATCGTAATCGTCTGTGCTAGCTGATTTTTCCACAATGGCACGGTATTAACAAGAGTGGAGTTGATTTTATTGATTAAGGTCTTATCATTATCTTGCACAAGACGAATTGAAGGCAATGATTGCAAGGCTACCTGACGTGTTAGCATCAAATCATGAACACGACGTTCAAAGTCATCACGAGCGGCACGCAGATCTTTTAACTCTTGCGCTTCTAGCATATTATCACTTGAGTTAGCTTTTTCAGTGAGTTGTGGAATTTCATGGACATCAAGAAGTTCAATTTTTTGACCTCCTGCCACAATAAAATTTTCTAAATCATGAATATAATTTAGATTAGCATCATAGAGACGATCAAGCGATTCAATATCATTTAAAAGTGTCCCTTTTTGCTTCTCTAGCTCATCAGTAATACTCTCAATCTGCTCTTTAGTATTTTCATACTTATCTAAAAAGACAACTAAAGGTTTCGCACGACCTAGCAACTTATCAAAAAACCCAAGCTTTTTATTGGGATCAAGTGCAGCTACATCAAAGCCTTTAATTGTGGCAATCATATTTAGAAGTGGAGCGCCTGCTTCTCCTAAATCTTTACTTTTAACCCCTTCAAGCATTGAAGAAGATACAGTTGTAAGCTCTTCTTGTGCTCCTGATCCAAAGTGAATAATTGAAGCACTACTGCTTAAATCAATTGTATCTACAAGATTACTTACAGCTACAGTATCATCTACCTCTATTTTAGCTAACTCATTTTTTAATTCCATACTCTACTCCTCATTTTGTAATCGCTGTTTCATAACAGAAAGTTTTACATCTAAACTTAGCATATCATCATCTAATAATTTTTCGTACTGTGAGTCTAATTTTAAAATACTCTCATGCAAAGTTTCTAAAAATGACACTTTCATATTTTCTGACTTACCTCGTTTATCAAGTTTAACAAAGGTTTCACTCATTATTTTTAGTTCACCTAGATAACTCACTAAATATTTTCGCGCCCTATCATAATCATCAGGCTCTTCTTCGATATGCTTCACCATCTTTTCAAAAGCTGAGGCAGTGTCATTCATAGCATCTTGAATTTCACCACTATTAAGCTCTTGTGCACTTTTTTTGATACTATCAACATCTTCTCGCGCTTGGACTAAAAGAGTCATTATACGCTCTGCTGATTTTGAGTTATCATAACCATCAATTTTATCATGACGTGGATCAAAACCATAATAGAGATACCAACCCATAATAACACTAAGCCCTAGCATAAGTGCAGGAAAAAAAGAGTATTCTCCAAAACTAGCACTATAGACTGTTGAGAGAGCAAGGAGTGAACCTGCTATAGTTTTTAGGGGATATTTAGGTGCTTTTGCGTACTTTGAATCATTATAAATTTTTTCTAGTGCCAAACCACGTCTTAACAAAACAAAGGCAATTACATAGGTAGAAAAAATAAGTAAAATACTAATAAAATAAAAACTTTCCGCCTTTGCTAAAGCCTGAATACTCAAGGAGAGATAACTAATCCCAATAAGTAAAAAAAGAGATCCACTCAAAGCAGGTGTGGCACTAACAAACTTTTTTTTCTGTTTATCAGGAGTGTAACGAGAAGCACTTGTAAACTCTTTTTTAGAGGGCATGACGAATCCCCTCACAAGCAGTGATAAGAAGTGCGCTATATAATAGTAAAAACCCAACACTTACACGAATCCATTTTGGCATACAACCACCCTCTTTTTTATTTATCTTGTATTGTAGCTAAAAAGGATAATACTCATGAATAATTTAGTTCTTTTTGAATCTCTTTTAAACTCCACTTCTCATTTTGAGCTTGTTCGATAAGCTTTTCATGCCCGCCTTCTAAGGCTAAATGTGTTAGTAATGTTTTAGCATCTTTAGCTTGCGTAAAACTCTTTTGCTTTTTTTCATTATGAT
>JAYEPE010000241.1:0-11181 GCA_034723735.1 Campylobacterota bacterium
GGAATAAAGGTCTATTAACAGGAATGAAAGAGGGTGTGACATTTGTTCATGTCTCTTTTGAGTATGAGGGTGAGACATTTACTGCAGAAGCAAATGTGACAGTTGTTCCATAGCGGACAACTTTATATTTCATAATGATATTAACGCCAAACTTTCTTCATTCGCACAATTTTGTGGGAATAAAGAAACAAGTCTATTAGTTTAAACGACGTATAATAAAATCATAAAATAGTGAAAAATACTCCCACCCAAAACAAAAAGATGCCATATAGCATGATAATAAGGTTTATGGTCTTTGATATAAAAGATAACCCCAAAAGTATAAGATAGGCCTCCAGCTACAAGAAGCCAAATTCCACCTTCAGCTACATTAGCAGTCAAAGAATCCATCGCAATAACTATAATCCAGCCCATAAGTAGATAAAAAACTAGGGATAAAGTCTCAAAACGACCAGGATAGAGAAATTTTAAAGAGATACCTATAATGGCTAAAGTCCATTCAAAAATAAGAATTCCCCATCCCCAACTATCTCCCATGCCAATAATCACAACAGGAGTATAAGTCCCTGCAATCAAAAAATAGATACTAGCATGATCAAATTTTTGAAAAAGTCCTTTGATAGGCTGATGAGTAATGGCATGATAGAGTGTAGAAGAGCCATACATAATAATAAGTGTAGTACCAAAAATAGCCGCACTGAGTATATTTAATATTCCACCATGCAAGCTAGCAAAAGCAACAAGTACAGTTAATCCTGCAATACTAAGCGCTAAACCAACGCCATGAGTAATAGAGTGCCAAATTTCTTCAGCAATTGTAAAATTATTGACTGTCTGTTCTGAATTCATGTGATATTGTAGTGAAGATTTGTTAATATCGGCATCTCTATATCTTCTTTAAAAATAATCCCAAGCAGATGCATAGTATTCAAGCACTTCTTTACATGTAAGGCTTAAAAATCGCTCTCCCTCATTAGGCTTACATGTAAAGCTATACTCTTTATCTTTAAAATTAAAACGTAGAGCAAAAGCATGGAGATATCCTCTTGTCTCTTTTTTTGCATCATCTGCATTTGCATAGCGAATATCACCAGCTATTGGTGCTGCGATACTTTTTAAGGCAACACGGATTTGATGGGTTTTTCCTGTGTGGGGTTTGATGAGAAAAAACCTCTCATTTGGACGAAGTGGCTTGCTTATAAATTGAGTGATGGCAGGGTTGTTTGAAGTTTTTGCGAACATGTAGTTTCCACGTCGTGCGCTTATCATATCACCTTTTATCCAGCCTTGTTTCTTTTTTGGTTTTCGTAGAGAGATGGCGATGTAGTATTTTTCTATTTGATGAGACTCAAAAAGTTTAGTGAAAATCTGTGCGGCTTCTTTTGTCTTAGCCAAAATCAGTAATCCAGAAGTCATCTTGTCAAGTCTGTGAACGCTGTAGAGTTGTTTTACATGTAAGAGTTTTGCTGTTAAAACAACAAGACCTGCTTCCTCTTCACTATGAAAGTTAAGACCTGCAGGTTTATCGACAATGACAAAATCACTATTTTCAAAAAGTAACTCTATCTCGCTCATAAGGCTTAGCCTCTGCGGTGAGAAGTTTGTCTTGGTTTGCTCTGATCACTTCGTGAGCGATTACTGTTACTACGTGGTCTGTTTCGAGATTTACTCTCACCGCTTTTTTCAGAGTTTTTACTATTTCTATTTCCACCGCCACCATTTCGGTTTCTATGCCCTTGTGAACGGTTTTGAATTGGTTCTGCTTTGATAGATGGATCGGGTGTAAAGCCTTTAACTCTTACTTTGACAATAGGGCGTTTTATCAGTTTTTCTATATCTTTAAGTAGTTTCTCTTCATCAACACAGACAAGTGAAATAGCCTCACCCTCATTGCCAGCGCGTCCTGTTCTACCAATGCGGTGAACATAATCTTCAGAGATATTTGGTAGTTCATAATTCACTACATGAGGGAGTTGGTCGATATCGATACCACGCGCCGCGATATCAGTAGCAACAAGAACACGAACACCCCCATCTTTAAAGTTTCCAAGAGCTTTTGTACGAGCGCTTTGGCTTTTATTTCCATGAATTGCAGCGGCGGTGATACCATCTTTTTCTAGTTGTGTAGTTAGACGATTTGCACCATGCTTTGTACGGGTAAAGACAAGGACTTGTTTCCATTTTCCCTCTGTGATTAGGTGTGAAAGAAGTTCACGCTTGCGCTCTCTATCTACAGGGTGGATAGTCTGTTTGATACTCTGCGCAGAAGTATTACGACGCGCCACTTCGATAAGTGTTGGCGTGTTAAGCAGTTTATCTGCTAATTTTTTAATATCATTTGAAAAGGTAGCTGAGAAGAGAAGATTTTGACGGTGTTTAGGCAGAAGTGCTAAAATCTTTTTGATATCATGGATAAATCCCATATCCAACATGCGATCAGCCTCATCAAGGATAAGAAATTCGATATGTGATAAATCAAGTGTTTTTTGCTCCACGAGATCTAGCAGTCGTCCTGGTGTTGCAACAACAATATCTACCCCACGTTTTAGTGTATTGATTTGAGGTCTTATACCTACGCCACCAAAAATAACTGTTGATTTAAAAGGAAGATATTTTCCATAAGTTGTGATGCTTTCACCAACCTGCGCAGCAAGTTCACGTGTTGGAGTAAGAACAAGGGCGCGAACTTGTGCCTTGCCTGTTCTCTTTGGTGCTTCACTCATACGCTGTAATAAAGGTAATGTAAAACCTGCAGTTTTTCCTGTACCTGTTTGAGCACCTGCAAGTACATCTTTTTTACTTAAAATAACAGGGATGGCTTGTTTTTGAATAGGAGTTGGCGTAGTGTAGCCTTGCTCCTCAATAGCGCGTAAAAGAGGTTTTGAAAGACCTAAGTTTGAAAATGACATGAGTAGAACCTTTTGTGTGACCGAGCCTTACCAAAGTTTTAACTTGGAGCGGTCTAGGCTAGATAATATTTAGTTTTGATTTAATCTTTTTAAATTGAGTAAAACGGAGTCAGTCGCAGACCGAAAGGCGCTGAAAGTGTGCAATTATAACATAATAATAGCTAATATAGTGTATAATTCCACTCAATAATTTAAGGACTCTTCATGTCATCAATTAAACGTCATAATCACCGTATTCACCCTTGTTCTCCTGAGCGTAAGCAAGAGCTTTTAAAACATCTCCTTACATGTAATGAAGCTTCAAGTATTTTAGTAGTCGTCTCAGGTGAGTCTCAAGAGCTTCAAGAGTTGATTGATGATAAAAATATAATAGTGACTAATGATGCTTCTCTTGCAGATTTTCCAGATTTGATGCGTGATTTAGTTATAAGCTATGATCTTCCAGATGATGCTAAGGATTATATAAAGCGCATATCTCATGCTAGTACTCATGCACTTATCTTGCTAGACCCAGAAAATCAAATTCATCTTTATCCTATAGAGACACTTCTTGGACGAACTTTAATGCAAGAAGTGATTAGTGGTTTTGAAATCGAAGCAGAAAAACCAAAAGAGAAGTTTAAGCGTGATGAGCGTCCAAACCGTAATGACAAACGCCCTCCACGAAAATATAAAGACTCAGATTCAAGAGATAGCCGAGATAAAAAGCCTTATGAGAAGAAAAAAAGTTATGGTGAAAAAAAGCCTTATGATGGCAAAGGCAAAGGTTCTTATAAATCTTCAAAACCAACAGGCTCAAAAAAAGTAGGTAAACGTGTAAGCTTAAAAGCCGTAAAACCTAAAGAAACAAGTGATTAAAACTTAAATAATGACAATATGACATATTCTGTAATACTTTTTTAAAGATACGTTAAAGTGATAAAAAAGAAGGATATTTATGCTTGGAAAATGCCCTTATTGTGAAGATGGTTATCTTCTTATGCAAAAAAAGATAGTCCAAGGTCGAAATACCAAAATTTATACCTGCTCAAATGCCAAGTTTAAAACAGAAGATGGAGAACTTTTTGAATCTGTAGGAACCTGCTCATATCGTATCTGGGGAAATTCATTGCTAAAATATGGAAAACGAGGCATAGGTGAACGTGAGATAAGAGAACTCCTTAGCGAAGGTGTTTTTACCGCTGTTTTACACAGTCGAAGTGGTGTTGAATATAAAAAATATGTAGTGCCTCATGAGGATTATGGTATTAGTGTTCTCTTTGAAGATGAGGTGGCGGTTTAAGTTTTACATGTAAAGCTCATTTTAATCTCTCAAAGTTATAATCGCTTTATAGTTTTAGAGAAAGATTTTTATAATGAGTGTACAACCTTTTACCCATCTCCATTTACATACTGAATACTCCCTACTTGATGGGGCAAATAAGATATCTGCACTAGTTGATAGAATCAAAGAGTTAGGCATGACTTCTGTTGCAATGACAGATCATGGCAATATGTTTGGTGCTATCGATTTTCACCAGCAGATGACTGCCGCAGGAATTAAGCCTATTATTGGAATGGAGGGCTATATTCATAATGGCGAAGAGTTAAATGACCGTACAACAAAACAGCGTTTTCATGTCTGTCTTTTTGCCAAAAATAAGATTGGCTATAAAAATCTTATGTTTTTATCTTCTCAAGCTTATATTGAGGGATATTATTATTTCCCTCGTATCAATAAAAAGATGCTTCGAGAACATTCTGAGGGTATTATCTGTACTTCTGCCTGTTTGCAAGGTGAAATAAATTGGCATCTTAATCTTAAAAATGAGAAAAATGTCAAAAATGGAGCAGGGGGCTATGAAGAAGCAAAGCGTGTCGCACTAGAGTACAAAGAGATTTTTGGCGATGATTTTTATATGGAACTTATGCGTCATGGGATTGGCGATCAGCTTTTTATTGATGAACAGTTACTTCGTATTGCTAAAGAGACTGATATTAAGATTGTAGCGACAAACGATACACATTATACTTTTCCAGATGATGCACAGTATCACGAAGCATTTATGTGTATCGGGATGAATAAACTCTATGATGACCCCAACCGTATGCGCCACTCAGTCCATGAGTTTTATGTGAAATCACCCCAGCAGATGGCACGTCTTTTTGCGGATATTCCTGAAGCGCTAGAGCATACTCAAGAGATTGTTGCAAAGATAGAAGATTTTGAGCTTACAGTAAAACGTCCAACACCACCAAATTTTAAATTTACTCCAGAGTATTCAAAAAATGATGGCTTAGATATCGATCATGCTCCTGATGCACCTTTACGTCCTGATGCAAGTGATGAGCAGAGAGAAAAATGGCTCTCTGCTGAAGATAAAAATGATGCAGAGTATTTTATATATTGCTGTGAAAGAGGTTTAGAAGCGCGTCTGAAGTATGTGCCACAAGAACGTCATGAAGAGTATAAAAAACGTCTGATTTTTGAGATGGATATCATTAATTCTATGAAATTTCCAGGATATATGCTTATCGTTTGGGATTTTGTAAAAGTAGCTAAAGAGATGGATATTGCAGTAGGACCAGGACGGGGTTCAGCGGCAGGAAGTTTGGTGGCATTTTCACTTGATATTACCGATATCGACCCGATGAAGTATGACCTGCTTTTTGAGCGTTTTTTAAATCCTGAACGTGTATCTATGCCCGATATCGATATGGATTTTATGCAAGCGCGTCGGGCTGAAGTGATTGATTATGTTGTTGAAAAATATGGACGTAATCAAGTAGCGCAAATTATCACCTTTGGTTCACTTTTGGCAAAAGGGGTGCTTCGTGATGTAGCCCGTGTTCTTGATATGCCACTCTCTCAAGCTGATAAGATGGCAAAATTGATTCCTGATGAACTTGGAATCACCCTTAATGGAAAGATGAAAAAAGGTCAGATGATAGAGGGTGCTTTTCAAAAAGAGCCTAAGATTTCTGAACTTATAGAGACAGATGCCCGTGCCGCAAGAGTTTGGGAATTTGGTAAAAAGCTTGAGGGCTTAAAGCGAAACTCAGGTATTCACGCCGCAGGTGTAGTTATCTCCAACGAAGAGCTTTGGCATAAAACACCTATTTATAAGCCCTCAGGTGAAGATACTTTTGTAACGCAATACTCTCTAAATTATCTTGAAGATGTTGATTTAATCAAATTTGACTTCTTGGGATTAAAGACTTTGGATGTTATTGATAACGCACTTAAGCTTGTGAAGTTACGCCATGATGTAAGTGTGGATTGGCATAAGACTGATGTGGATGACCCTGAGGTATATCGTGTTATTCAAACAGGTGCTACGGTTGGAATGTTCCAGATAGAAAGTTCGGGGATGCAAGACCTCAACAAACGTCTGAAGCCTGATAATTTTGAAGACTTGATTGCGGTCTTGGCACTGTACCGTCCTGGACCTATGGAGTCGGGAATGCTTGATAGTTTTATTGAACGTAAACATGGACGTGAAGCGATTGAATATACTTTCGATACCATGCAAGCTATTTTAGAGCCTACTTATGGGGTCATTGTTTATCAAGAACAGGTTATGCAGATTGTTCAGACTATTGGTGGTTTTTCTCTTGGATATTCAGATATTATCCGTCGTGCTATGGGTAAGAAAAAAGATATGGCAGTTTACAATGCAGAGTTTTCTGAAGGCGCGCAGGGACAAGGCTATGACTATAAAAAAGCCTCGGAACTCTTTGATTTAATTGAAAAATTTGCAGGTTACGGTTTTAATAAATCTCACTCAGCAGCGTATGCGATGGTTACTTTTCAAACTGCTTGGCTAAAAACTTACTATCCTGAAGAGTTTATGTCCGCACTGCTTACTTCTGATAGAGATAATACAGATAAGGTTGTGAAGTATATTGATGAAGTGAAAAACATGGGACTTGAACTTGCTCCACCTGATATAAATCACTCTTTACTTGAATTTTCGCCTGTTGTAAAAGAAGAGCATACAGCTATTCTTTTTGGATTGGCAGCTATAAAAGGTGTAGGTGGTGCGGCTGTTGATTCTATTTTAGAAGTACGACAAGAGGGAGAATTTAAAGATTTTCAAGATTTTGTCAATAGAATTGAGCCTCAAAAAGTAAACAAACGTGTACTAGAATCTATTGCAAAATCAGGGGGCTTTGATAGTTTTGGACTCTCTCGCAAAGCTATCTTGCAGCAGATAGAAGTAATTATTCAAACCGCAAAAGATGCCTCTCAAGCAAAGAAAAACGCTATGGGTTCACTCTTTGGAGATGATGCAGATATAACAGTCGTAGCACTCAATCTTAAAAATGAAGAAGAGTTTACACTCAAAGAGATTTTAGAGTTTGAAAAAGAGACTCTTGGATTTTATGTATCAGGGCATCCGCTTGATGACTTTAGAGAGCAGATTGATAAAGTTAGCTACACCCTCTCTTCTGAAGTTGAGAGTGTAGAAGATGGATCTATGGCTATTTTTATTGGAAAAGTTGAGGAGATTACAAAGAAGATTTCTAAAAAAGGTAATGCCTTTGGTATCTTAAATCTTATGGATTTCCATGGCAATATCGAGATGATGCTCTTTAGTGATAAGCTAGAACAACTTGAAGGTATGGACTTAGAAGAACCTATTGCTTTTAAAGTTAAAATTACTCATACTGAGATGTTTACCCGCATTGGTGTTACAAAGATTATGACACTAAAAGAAGTTGGCAAAGAAGCAAAAAAAGTAAAAACAAAGATAGCAGAGAAACCACCTGAGCCTCTCTATCTTCATCTAAGAATGTCACAAGATGATGAGCAGTTAGAAGCCTTATATCGTCTTATTCGTCAATTTCCAGGTAATCGCCCTCTGCAACTTACTTTAGTCTCGAAATTACAAAACATTGTAATTGATTCTGCTATTAGAGTTGATGGTAGAGTTGTGCAAGAGCTGGAGAAATTGAATTTTGTGGATGTTGCATGATTAAAGCAGACCTAGAAGAGCAAAAAGTAATACAGGTGGCGTAATCACCAATCCCACTTTCATATACTCACCCCAAGTGATTTTTACTCCCTTTTGAGCAAGCACATGTAACCATAAAAGTGTAGCGAGTGAGCCTATTGGTGTCATTTTAGGACCGAGGTTACAGCCGATAATATTTGCGTAAGCTAGAGCATTATGTCCTGCTTCTGCAATAGCGATATCCATAATCATGATGGTTGGCATATTGTTCATAACTGAGCTTAAGAGTGCTGCTAAAAATCCGGTACCTAAAACAGCTATAGTATTACCTTGAGCTTCAAGAGATGTGATTATTTCAGCTAGATAGCTTGTTAGACCTGCATTTTTTAAACCAAAAACTACAATGTAAAGTCCAATGGAGAACCAAACTACTTGCCAAGGTGCCGTTTTAATTGTCATCCAAGGTTTGCTTGCTTTAAAATGAGTGGCAATAGCTAAAAATACTAAAGCCCCTCCAAGTGCAAAAACTGAGATTGGAAGATTGTAATAATCGCCGATAAAGTAACCCACCATAAGCAGGGCTAAAAAGAGCCAACTCAGCTTAAACATTGTCATATTTTTGATAACTGATTCGGGTGAGGGGAGATTGTCTATATTGATATATTGGGGGATATCTTTACGAAAATAGAGCCATAAAACCACTATTGAAGCGATAACACTAAACAGATTTGGTAAAAACATTGTTTTTGCATATTCGAAAAATCCGATATCAAAATAGCCTGCTGTGACGATATTGGTTAAATTGGAAATCACAAGAGGATTCGAGGCACTATCGCCGATAAAACCACCTGCCATTAAAAAAGCAAAAATAGGAAGAGGCTTCATCTTAAGGTGTTTCATTTTTGCAAGGATAATAGGGGTCAATATAAGTGCCGCCCCATCATTAGCAAAAAGTGCCGCAACAATAGCACCGAGAAGAAGAATATAGATAAAAAGAAGAGTGCCATTACCTTTGCTAAGGCGCACCATCTTCAAAGCAGCCCACTCAAAAAAGCCAATCTGGTCTAAAACCATAGAGAGAATAATAATCCCAATAAAAGCTAAAGTGGCATCCCAGACAATATCCGTAACAGTTAAAACATCATTAAAATTGACAACTCCCAAAGCTAGTGCTATGAGTGCACCAACAACAGCGCTTGTTCCGATTTGAAGTCCACGAGGTTGCCAGATGATAAAAAGTAGAGTGATAAAAAATAGTGATAATGCAAGTATCATGAATCTCCTAGTTTTCTAGTAACGAAACTGTAGCTAAAATAGGTTATAGTTGCATAAAATTTACTAAGAAGTTTTTATGAAAAAAAAAGTTTTAATTTTATGTACGGGTAATAGTTGTCGCTCGATTATGGCAGAAGCACTCATAAATGCTAAGTTAGGTGAATGTGCAGAGGCGATGAGTTCAGGAGTAGAGGCAAGTGGAAAAGTCAATCCTAATGCGCAAGCACTTCTTCAAAAACGTGGACTATGGAGAGATGAGTATCACTCAAAAGTTATAGAGAGTGTAATCGATACCTCATTTGACTTGGTAGTAACTGTATGTGACCATGCAAATGAGACTTGTCCAACATTTGCTCGTGTTGTAAAAACCTTACATGTAAGCTTTGATGATCCTAGTGGTAAAGCGCTACAAGAGTATGCAATTACACTTGATTTGATTGAAAAAACCTTACTGCCTATTGTGAAAAAAGAGCTCTGTTAATGTGGCATGAGTTAAGTCGTGAGTTTGTAGTAAATGTCTTACATGTAGAGGGTGCCTTAGGTGATGCCGTGCACTTTTTTATCTATGACACTATTAAAATTTGGTTTTTACTTATAACAATCATTTTTGCAGTTTCATTTATGCGTACTTGGTTTAATACAGAGATGGTTCGAGCTTATCTAGCAGGAAAAGGGGAGTTTACAGGAAATGTGTTAGCCTCACTTTTTGGTATCATCACCCCTTTTTGCACCTGTTCGGCTATTCCACTTTTTTTAGGGTTTTTACAAGCGCGAATCCCTATTGGTGTGACTTTCTCTTTTCTTATCAGCGCCCCTCTCAATAACGAGATAGCAATCGCCATGCTCTTTGGACTTTTTGGTTTTAAAATAGCAGCAATTTATATCGCTTTTGGTCTAAGTGTAGCAATTGTAGGTGGTTGGCTGATCGGAAAAATGAATGTTGAAAAATACGTTTTACTTGATATTCCTACACTGACAGGAGACTTACATGTAAAGAAGACACAAGGCAGTTTTAAAGAGCGACTTCATGAAGCATGGATTGCCACTTATGATATATTCAAAAAAATCTATCTTTGGGTGATGCTAGGGGTAGCAGTAGGTGCATGGTTTCATGGCTATGTCCCTGCTGAATTTATAGCTACTTACGCTGGTGGTGATGCTTGGTATAGTGTTCCTTTAGCTGTACTTATTGGAATTCCGATGTACGCATCTGCCGCAGGTGTAATGCCTCTTGTGGAGGTTTTGACTGATAAAGGAATGCTTCTAGGTTCGGCTCTTAGTTTTATGATGGCAGTCACTGCACTTAGTCTGCCAGAAGCCATCATCTTAAAACAGGTCTTACATGTAAGGCTAATTGCACTCTTTTTTGCTATTATCGGTTTAGGTATTATGGCATTAGGATTTATCTTTAATATGATTTTATAGGACAAAAATGAAAATAGAAATTTTAGGAACAGGCTGTACAAAATGCAATGAGCTAGAAGCCAAAGTAAAACAAGCAGTAGCGCAAAGTGGTAAATTTGTGCAAATTGAAAAAGTAGCAGATTTACAAAAAATAATGGCTTATGGAGTGATGAGTACACCAGGATTAGTTATTGATGGTGAAGTGAAAAGTACAGGTAAAGTTTTAAGCGTTGATGAAATTACTGCTTTTTTGTAGTTTTGAGGGAGCGTCTATTATACAAGTATAATTTTTTTAGGCATATTTTACATCCTTATAACACATATTGTTCTATAATGGCAGATATTTTAGAAATGATAGGAAAGTGTTATGCGAATAAAAAACTTGTTTCAAGCTCTACTCATGAGTGCATCACTCATGTTCATTGGCTGTAATGATGCTAGTGTATGGGAGTGTGGTGAAGGAGAAACGGCTGAAAATGGTATTTGTATACCAAAAACTTGTGAGGCGCATGCTTATCAGTGTCCTGACTGTGATACTTCAATCGGTGAAGAGTTACTCTATGCCGACGATGAAAGTGGTTTTTGTAAACTGACAAGCTGTAAAAAAGATGGTGAGATTGATGAAGACTTTAAATGGGTTGATATTAATGAAACAA
>JAYEPE010000242.1:0-11123 GCA_034723735.1 Campylobacterota bacterium
TGACAAAATACTTTACAGTTCGATTTGTTGAAGAAGAGAATGGACGTTATTTTATAAAATACGTTGGTTTGAGATTTGATCAAGAACTCTTTTATGGATATATCAATGGCAAACGTAAATGGTATATTGTCAACTTAACACCACCAATGCAAGGGGATGAGATTTTAGAGAGTAATTTGCACTAATATTATATAATTCTTTTTTTATAATATTAGGAATCTAATGAATCGTCGTAATTTTCTAGCTTTGAGTGCTTCTTCTTTACTTTTGTCTGGATGTGAAACTTCATATTCACCTTATACAGTAGATACAAAAAAGCACTACCGTAATGATAAAAATATTGCTCAACTCGATGAGCTTAATTTACAATACCCTATTAAAATAGCCCTTACTTCTGATACGCATACTTATTATAATGGGATTGAAAAAATATTTGAGTATATGCAAAATAAGAGTGAATATTATGATTTGGTACTTCATGGTGGTGATATTACAGATGCAGGTTTGCAAGGTGAATATGATCAGTATATTCATATGCGCTCAAGTGTGAATTTACCTTTTGTTCATGCAGTAGGGAATCATGATGCGCTTACAAATGGTAAAAGCATCTTTAAAAATGAATTTGGTCTCTATAATTTTAGTTTTAAAATTGCTCAAAGTCATATTATTGTCTTTAATAATAATACTTGGGAGTTTGACGCAGTTGCTTATAATATCGAGTGGCTTGAAGAAGAGCTTGAAAAAGCCTCTCAAGATGTAAATGAAAATGGGGGTCAGATTATTATTTTACATCATATACCTTATGATGGGCATCGCTTTAGTGAGGATGACATTAATAATTACAAAGAGATGATGGCACGTTTTAATGTTTCACTCTCAATCAATGGACATCTCCATAATCACTCTATAGATTATGGTTCTACGACTTATCTTACGATAGGGAGTCCTTTTTATGAAAATTTTGTTGAATTGACTCTTGAATCACCTCAAAAAGATGCCTACACTTTGGAGCAAATTTTTGTATAAGTTTATGCTCTTTTTAATACTTACATGTAAGGCAATCTTGGCTGAAGACGAGGTACTTAATGCAATGCCTTTTGATTATGTAAATATCCAGTACGCAGGTAATATTGGTATGTTAAGTGTAGCAGGTGGAAATAGTTTTTTTGATGGGATGTATGATATGGAGTTGTATTTAGGAATAACTCCAAATACAGTCTCTGAGGTGGCTATTTATACCCTCGCAATAAAAAATAATTTTATTCCTTATGAGTTTAAAATAGACGATTACCTAGTAAAGCCTTATGCTGGAGTGGGTTTTTTCTTTGCATGGAATCAGCGTTATGATCCAAGTGCCAACGAAGAGATACCTGATGATTACTATTTTCAAACACTTTGGCATCTTAGTGCACATTTTGGTCTCATTTTTGAAAAAGTATTGCATGACAATTACTTTTCGAAGGCTGGATTCTACATAGAAACGACAGCTCTTGATACGGAAATAGTCAGTTATTTTAGTAGTGATGGCACTATAGAAAGTCGCGATATATTCACTATAGCTTTAGGCTTGAGGATGTCATTTTGAAAATAATTTTGACTATGTTTATCTTATTACTGCATCTCTATGCAGATGAAGAGAACTACAAAGGTTCCTCTTTCAATGCAATTTTAAGCATGCAGTTATCATGTTTACATGTAGAGGCAGAATCTGAACTTTACACCAAGCATCTTGCATGGAATACTCAACTAGGACATTGTGATGATTTTGTTGATGACGCCCTCTATTTACGAGAGAGTTATGAGGCAAATATAGGACTGAAATATTTTACACACTCACTTTATAGAGATAGTTTTTTTATCTCTGCACATCTTGGATTGGAGTATGCAAAACTTAATGAAGTTGATACTTACGCACAGGCAAATGCATACTCCTGGCTTAGTACTTTTGGTGTGGGTTACCAAGTTCACTTTAAACGAGGCTATATTCTTGGCATTGGAGCATATATATCCTATAATGCTCCTTTTAGTAAAAGTGTTGATGCTAATGGAGCAGATGATATATCAGCTCTCTATTGGGAACTTTCTAAAGCTGAAACAAAAGTATTTCCAAAATTTATGATTGCTTGGAGATTTTAAATATGCGAATACAATTTCAAACCCTATATCGTCAAACATTTTTTGCTCTTGCTCTTAGCTTTATATTTTTAATGATGCTTCGGATTTGGCTCTATTTTCGTTATATTGATGACTTTGCTTCATTAACATTTTTTGAGATGATACAATCCTTTTTTATGGGATTTCGTGTTGATATGATTACTCTTTTTACTTTTTTAGCCCTCCCTATTTTAATGCTTGTTTTTCCATATCGTAAAGTTTTTAATACTAGCTATCGTTATACTATTTCCGTACTCTGGGCAGTGATTTTAACTGTGATGATTTTTATTATAGTTGGAGATATTCTCTATTTTGGTTTTGTACATAGGCATATGACAAGTGAGCTGTATATAATGATGGAAGATTATGGTCTTCTTATCGATATGGCTTTGGATTTTTATTTTGTAGAATTGATAGTAACCATAGTTTTTTTATCTGTATTTTTTTACTTTTTTACTCGAATTTTTACTTTTCCAGTCTTGCGTCAAGAATTTAATAAAGTTGATTACTTTATCTTCTTTTTAATCATAGTGATGCTTTTTTTAGGTGTCAGACAGAAACTTTCAGGAAGACCTTTTGGTTTTCCTGACGCATTTGCAGTATCTAAAACAGCCTCTGGAAACTTAGCTATCAATGGTTTTTTTAGTGCATATCGTTCTTCGAAATCTAAGGGCAAGGTGAATGTAAAAAAGATTGATGTAAATGCAACACGAAAACTTTTAGCATCTGAACGAACTCGTTTTATCTCTGCTGAATATCCTTTGATGAGACAGTTTATTGATATAAAATCGTCTCACTCGTATAATATAGTAATTATTATGCTAGAGAGTTGGAGTGCCTCTTATATTGATAGTTTTTCTGATACTAGCTATCAGGTAACACCAAACTTTGATGCTATCGCAAGCCAAAGTTTAAAATTTAATAACTTTTATGCCAATGGACAGCGTTCTATTGAAGGTGTGGTAGCACTTTTTGCTGGAATTGTACAACCAAGTGCTTTAGCAAATATTGGCTGGGGTTTAGAGCTCAATAATCTTAGTTACCTTGGTAATATGGCAAAAGAGCATGGCTATGACACTCTCTCTATGCAGAGTTCTAATCGAAGTTCTTTTCATCTTGATAGTATCTCTGCGATTGCAGGATTTGATGAATATTATGGTGCGCAAGATATGCCAGAAGGTGATCTTGAAAGCAAGGAGCGTCGTCCAAAATTTGGAACATGGGATGGTAATATGTTCCGCCTCTTATCAGAAAAACTGAATTCCCTTAAAGAGCCATTTATGAGTTATGCTTTTACTTCAACTACACATTCACCTTTTTATTCACCAGGTAAAAAGTGGGAAAAATATCCTCATTCATCAGCGAGTGAAAATGGTTTTTTAAATACACTTTATTATTCTGATGCAATGCTAGGTGAGTTTTTTCAACGTAGCAAAAAAGAGCCTTGGTTTGATAATACAATTTTCATTCTAACGGCTGATCATACCCTAGGCTATAAGATAAAAAAGCAAAAAAATACTCTCAAGGTACGACACCATATCCCACTTCTTATCTATGCACCAAATATTTTTGAAGCAAAAACGGTAGAGACCTTAGCTTCACAAGATGATATTTTTCCAACTATCATTGATATCTTAGGATGGGGTAATGCCTTTGCCTCAACAGGAATTTCTCTTTTTGACAAAGCGGATGAGCCACATGTATATCTTCGCCAAGGTAATACTATTGGATATGTGACAGATAAGGGCTATCTGCTGCATAACGGTAAGGATAATGTTTTAGCTAAGGGAGATGATGATAGTCTTAAGATTTTTAGAGAGAAACTACAAGCACTTGATTATACTTTAAGCGGTCTTATTGTTCAAAATCGCTGGAGTAAACCTTAAAGATTGCTTAGGAATCATCATCAAAAAGCAGGTTATAGGTGATTTTAGCAGTAAAATACATAATAAAAAATGAGACTACAACATCGCTAAAATAATGGCCTCCTGCAGCCATACGAGCTACACCGACAAATGAACCATAGCCAACAGCTAAAGCCATCCATAATCCCTTTCGCTTCCGTGCTAAAAGTGCAAGTGCTATTAACACATAGGCACCCGAAGCGTGACCACAACTAAAAGAGTTACCCTTTTGATCACTCAATATAAAAGCGGGGGTGAAAGTGCGATCACCTCCAAATTCTACAATATGTACAGGACGTGCCCGTCCCCAATTCTCTTTTAAGAGTGCATTAACAATTAGTCCAGAACCTATAACTAAAGTCATAAGAACTAATAGTAACTCTTTGGCATGAAAATGAAAAATATCCTTTTTTTTGTAGCGATTGTAAAGCCATAAAAAGATTCCTCCTAAAGCTAAAAAAATTAAAAGAGGCTTAACACTATAATAAAAAAAGAGTACCAACTCATTTTTTTTCAAATAGAATGATTCATTATAAAAAAGAGTACTCAAATATATATCTATCTCTGGAAAGAGAACGAAAATGATGCTACTTAAAATAAAGACTATAAGCATATAGAGAGGAATGGATCTAAAATTTTTCATCTGCTTCCTATTATCGAATAATGACATCTTATCATTAAATTGATTTTGCTATACTTTTATATGACAACACTCCATGATGATTACAAATTACTTGAGAACAAACTCTTACATGTAAAACAACTTTTTATGCAGAGTAATGAAAGTATTCATAAGGCGCGTAACGAGTTGCGTATTATTGAGCTTGATGAGCAAAAAATGGTTGTAAAATCTTTTAAAATTCCGCATCTTCTTAATCGTTTTGTTTATAGTTTTTTTAGAAAATCAAAGGCATATAAATCTTATCATAATGCCTTAAAACTTTTAGAACTTAATGTCAACACTCCTAAGCCTGTCGCATTAATACAAAATTATGATTTTTTTCTTTTAAGAGAGAGCTATTTTATATCTTTGTATGAGCCGTATGATTTTACTATACGAGAGGCTTTTCATCATAAAATTGAAGATTATAAGGAAGTTATTAAAGCCTTCGTTGCCTTTACTTATAACTTACATGTAAAGGGTATATGGCATGAAGATTACTCTTTAGGCAATATCTTGATTACACGTCAAAAAGAGGGATATCGCTTCGCTTTAGTAGATATAAATCGTATGAAGTTTATGAGTATATCAGCTGAAAAAGGGTGTGAAAATTTCTCTAAACTTTGGGCACAAGAGGAAGATCTCGTCTTGATGGCACAAGAGTATGCTCAGCTAAGTGGCTTAAGCGCAGAGAAGAGCTTAAATCTTATTCACTATCATGTTCAGAGAGTAAAAGACAAAAAAGCTCTTAAGCAAAAGTTTGAAAAACTGCGTTAAATATCGAGTGATATCACCGATACTGAAGTAGTATCAAAGAAATGATACTTATTTAAAATTGTCTCTTCATCTTTTAAAATCTCTTCACTTTTAAATTTTATAGAGACAATTTCACTTTGTGGAAATATGTGATTTAGAGTATAAAGTGCTGTTGAAAAAAATGAGTAAAGATGTAGAGGATATCTCTTTTCAAGTAAAAAACGAAGTTCAATCGGCCCTGTAGATTTTCCGATACTAAATTTTTCTCCCTCTAAGGCTTTAAACGCATCTGTCATAATTTCAGCGCGATGAGGAATATAGAGTATTGGTTTTTCAAAAGTATCAATACATTTTTGTAGATATCTAATATAAACTGCTTCATCAATGAACTTTCCTTTCACTAAAGGAGTCCCTAAAAAGTAGATAGTTTCATCATCACGTGTGACATTTGGTAGATAGTTTTTTCTTAAAAAACTGTAGTTGTTAGAGACTATTTTTTTCCCATTTACTGGATCTAGCTGAAAGCATGTGAAAAAGTTTATTGGCTTAGTATGTCTAGTTTTAAGGCCAAAAAATCGGTATCGAAAGAGTTTAAAACGACGTCCAAAAGAGTCACCTTTATAGTTAGGATCTAGGTCGTTTTTATACATAGTGAGAGTGAGTGTACCATCATCTAAAAGAAAAATTTCTTTTGCATCGAGAGTAGAGATAAAGACTTGATGGATAACACCATAATCACCACTAAAGAGATAGTCGAATTTTAGTTTTTTTAAAGATTTGATAATTTTAACTTGAGATTTCAAACCACTAGCACTTTTAAAATCACTTTTATTATGCTCATAGATTGTATCCCAAGTATCAATATCTAAAAGCTGTGTCAGTTGGATGTTATTGGGGTCATTTGCATTGCTGTTTTTATTATACAGCACAACTAAAATATTATTTTTAGTCTGAAAATGGTTTTTTGCTTCAATAGCATTAAGCAGTTGTAAGGGTGAGCGTACGATAAATAAATTTGAATTCATAAGAAAGATTTTAATATAAAGAAGATTAAAAACAGTATTTAGATAAAATAATTCTATATTTGAATATCAAAGATTGTTTTATGCATATACTCGCAGTTATTCCTGCAAGAGGTGGTTCTAAAGGTATCCCTCGAAAAAATGTCAGATTATTAAATACAAAACCGCTCATCTATTATGCCATTCAAACGGCACTTGCATCTAAGCATACTATTGATGTCTATGTTTCAAGTGATGATGATGAGATTTTAAGGCTTTCTTCACAATTTGGCGCATCAATACATCTACGTGATCCAAAAATTGCTGATGATCAGACAACTCTTGATCCTGTGATTTACGATACACTCCAATACGCACAAGGTATTGAAAATAAAATCTATGACCTTATTGTTACGATGCAAGCTACGTCTCCTTTACTAAAGACAAACTCTCTTGATAATGCTATTGATATGATGATTTCAAATTCATCAATTGAAACAGTTATTGCTGCCAAAGATGACACTCATCTCTCATGGAGAAAAGAGAAAAATCAATTTTTTCCAAATTATGAAAAACGGGTCAATAGACAATATTTAACACCTACTTTTACCGAAACAGGTGGGTTTTTTATCTCAAAAAAAGAGATTGTTACTTGTGATAATCGTATTGGAAAGCATGTAGAACTTTATATTTTACAAAATGGTGAAGAGATAGATATTGATACTTATGAAGATTGGAATTTATGTGAATTTCATTTAAGAAGAAAAGATATCCTTTTTGTTGTTAGGGGCAATAATACCGTAGGTTTAGGACATGTTTATAATACTTTGCTTATTGCAAATGATATCTTAAATCATAAAATTACCTTTTTAGTAGATAGTGAAAGTAAACTTGCTTTTAATAAGATTGCTTCAAAAAATTATCCAGTTCTCATGCAAAAACATGAGGATATTCTAGAAGATATCAAAGCAATAAATCCTGATTTAGTTATAAATGATTGTCTAGATACTACTGCAATATATATGCAAACCTTGAAATCAGAAAATATAAAAGTAGCAAATTTTGAAGACTTGGGCGAGGGTGCAAAATTTGCCGATCTTGTAGTTAATGCTATCTATCCTGAAAAGCAAATCTTGCCTAATCACTATTTTGGACATGATTATTTTATTTTAAGAGATGAATTTATTTACTCAAAAAGTAAAATAGTTGTAGATAAAGTCAAAGAAGTTTTAATTACATTTGGTGGAGTTGATCCTAATAATTACACCAAAAAAAGTATTGAAAGTATTTATGAGTTTACTCAAAAACATCAGATTAAGATTACGGTTATAGCTGGCTTTGGTTATAAAGAGTATGGGAGTTTAGAGCAGTTTAAAGATATCGAAATCAAAAGAAATGTGACAAATATCTCTTATTATATCCATCGTGCAGATATTGTGTTTACCTCTGCAGGACGAACAACATATGAGATTGCAAGTATCGGTACACCCGCAATTGTTTTGGCTCAGAACGAGAGAGAACTTAGCCATTTTTTTGCATCTAGCGAGTTTGGTTTTTTGAATCTTGGTTTGGGGTATATGGTGAGTAATGAAGCACTTCTTGATGATTTCATTAGCCTCGCGACAACAAAAGAAAACCGAGAATATATGAGTGCTTTAATGCAAAAAAATGAGTTAAAAAATGGACGATCAGTGGTTAATAAACTACTTCAAAATCTTCTTTAAAGGAAATAGATGAAATTACTAGAACTATTTAATACTATAAACCCACATGAAAAAAAATTGTATAAACCTTATGTTATCGCTGAAATAGGTGTAAACTATGAGGGAAGTATGGAATTAGCAAAACGACTTGTTGATGAGGCAAAAGAAGGTGGGGCTGACGCAGTAAAGTTTCAAACTTACAAAGCTGACACTATCGCTTCAAAAGATTCACCTGCATATTGGGATACTTCTAAAGAGCCAACTCGTTCTCAACATGAGCTTTTTCAAAAGCATCAAGGTTTTTGGAAAGATGAGATGCAAATACTCAAAAATTATTGTGATAGCATTGATATAGAATTTATGAGTACCCCTTTTGATATTGAAAGTGCTACATTCTTAGATGAGATGATGGATGTCTATAAAATTTCTTCATCTGATCTTACGAATAAGCCATTTATTGAATTCTTGTGTGGATTTAATAAGCCTATAATTCTCTCTACTGGAGCGAGTAGTTTACATGAGATTCAAGAAGCTGTAAGTTGGATTGAAAAATACGGCAATCCTCTTGCTTTACTACATTGTGTACTTAACTATCCTACTCCTGATGCAAATGCCAATCTAGGAATGATTCTTGATCTTAAAACAAAGTTTCCTGATAAGATTATCGGCTATAGTGATCATACACTTCCACAAGATATGAAAGTCTGTGAGATGGCAACGATGCTTGGAAGTGTGCTTATAGAAAAACATTTCACTCATGACAAAACCTTACCAGGAAATGATCATTATCATGCGATGGATAAAGAGGATCTCAAAGTTTTTAGAACTAATTTAGAGCGTACATTTGAGA
Organism: Campylobacterota bacterium; assembly: GCA_034723735.1. GTDB lineage: Bacteria > Campylobacterota > Campylobacteria > Campylobacterales > Sulfurimonadaceae > S010-53. Next base: position 9,030 of record JAYEPE010000242.1, read on the forward strand.
TTCTTGGGAGTTTTAAAGTGCAAGCTTTAGAAGATGAAGCACCCGCCCGTGCAAATGCACGACGCAGTTTGGTTGCAAGCAGTGATATCGCTAAAGGACAGATTATTACAAAAGAGGACCTTACCTTTAAGCGTCCTGCCCATGGTGTGAGTCCAAAGTTTATAGATGAGGTGATAGGAAAAACCGCCTTGAAAGATATAAAAGATGACGATGTTATGCAATGGAGTATGTTCTCATGAATGATAGATATGTAATTCTTACAGGAAGTAAAAATAACGCAGGTGATTTTTTGATTAAATATCGTGCCAAACAGCTTTTTGCTGCGCTACGAAGTGATCGCGAAATTATCGATTGGAATGTGTGGGATGAGTTTGATGAAGAGCGTCTAAAGTTTGTGAATGAATCACGTGCTGTTATTTTGCTCGGTGGCCCTGCCTTAATGAAAAATATGTATCCAAACAAATACAAGCTTCATGAAAATCTTGACAAAATTACGGCTCCTATTATCGCTTTGGGAATAGGTTGGGCATGTGAACGTGGAGATTGGAGTGATATCAACACTTATGAGCTTAGTGATTCAACACATGCATTACTTAAAAAGATGGATGCTACGGGGTATTATTCAAGTGTACGTGATTATCATACCTTACAAGTCTTACTCAATAGCGGCTATAAAAATGTTCTCATGAGTGGTTGCCCTGCGCTATATTCACTCGATCATGTAGATGTCAATGTAAAAAAAGATCCAAGTGTCAAAAAAATAGGCTTCTCTTTAGGAGTGACAATGCGTCATTCAGAAACAATGTTTAAACAGATGCAAAATGTACTCTTGATGCTTAAAAGAATGTTTCCTGAAAGTCAAGTTGAGGCAGTATTTCATCATACGATTGATCCTGATTATAAAAAGGCTCAGGTGAGTAAAGCCATTCATGGGATTCAAAAACGTTATTTAGACTGGTTAGATGCAAATGATTTTTCTTATGTCGATATTTCTGGTAGTGCTGAAAATTTGATTAACTACTACTCTCAGGTTGATATGCATATTGGATACCGTGTTCATGCTCATATCTTTATGAATAGTATCTCAAAAAAATCTATTTTACTGAATGAAGATGGTCGTGGAAAAGCGCTAGAACGTGTTTTAGGTGGTATGACCTTTAGTGCTTATGATTCAATCAATACTTCGAAACTTAACAAAGAGCTTTCAAAACTTTCACGAAATTTTAGTCGTCATAAAGATAACACTTATCTGATTAAAGATCTTGAAAACTCGATACGTTATGAGCTAAAAGAGGGAATTAAATTTTTACAACCACGTTCAGAGATTGATAGGCACTTTGAAATTATGCAACGATTTATAAAGCAATTGCCATAATGAAAATTACAGGAAATATTATCACCCTCAATGAGGAACATAATATTGAAGCATGCATCGTATCGCTTCAAAAGGTGTGTGAGGAGATTATTGTTGTCGATTCACTCAGTAGTGACTCTACGGTAGCTTTGGCTGAAGCTTTAGGTGCAAAGGTAATTAAACAAGAGTATCTAGGAGATGGCCCTCAAAAAAATGTTGTGCTTGATCATGCTGAAAATGATTGGATTTTGAGTATTGATGCTGATGAGCGTTTAGATGATGAGATGGTTGAGAACATCAAAAATATTGTGATTGATCAAGAGAGCAATGCCTACGCCTTTAAACGAAAAAACTATATTGGTGATCGCTGGATAAAACAGTGTGGATGGTATCCTGATTTTAATACGCGTCTGTATCATAAGGCTCATGCGAGATTTCGTGATGTATCTGGGCATTCAAGTGTCGAGGCCTTACATGTAAAGCATCTTGAGGGTAATATTATTCACTATTCGTATAAAAACTATCATGACCTGTTGCATAAAACAAATCGTTTTAGTTCACGTGGTGCAAAGATGCTGATGCAAAAAGGACGTAAAGCCAATGGCTTTTCACCCTTTATCCATTTTATGAGCGCTTTTTTTAAAAAGTATCTGCTTCAAAAAGGGTTTTTACAAGGTCTTGATGGATTGACAATTTCACTGACGGCATCGATTAATTCGTATATGAAATATGCGAAGCTT
>JAYEPE010000243.1:0-11048 GCA_034723735.1 Campylobacterota bacterium
AAAGTGTTTAGTAAGTATGTAGAATTTAGATTAAAATCTTAATGGCAATGATATATAAGGCAATAGCAAGAATTTTTTTAATTGTTTGAGCAGAGATTTTAAAGTGCAAGATATAGTTACCAATTATTCCACCGATATAGGCCCCAATACCTACTACTGCTAAAAGTGCGTAATCAAGGTCAAGTACACTTGCATAACTTCCAAAAGCAACAATCGAAGAGAAAGGGATAACAAAAGAGATTCCAATGGCGATTTTTTTCATATCGTAGCCAAAAAGAAGCAAAATAGGTGAGATGATTGAGCCTCCACCAATACCTAAAAAACCAGAGAATAATCCACCAATAGAACCTGCAAAAATGAGGATGTTTTTGGAACCTTGAAAGTTTTGATTTTCAGGTTTTTTAAAAAATAGAATCATTGAAGCGATAATAAGCAGGGTGATACCAAAAACAGTTTTTACAATTTCTACATCAAGCATCAGTGAAACCTTGGCACCGATATAGGCAAAAATAACAGAACTTACTACGAGTGGTGCGACAAAGTTCATATCGAAAAGTTGTTTTTTAAGATTTAAAATACTTGTTGTAATAGTTGTTATAGAATTAACAAAGAGTCCACTTACACGAGCTAGCTCAAAAGAGAGTCCTGCGATGTTAAGTGTGGGAACTAGAGCCACAGCAGAACCAAGTCCTGCAATGGCAAATATACTAGAGAGAATTACAGTAATGAAAAAATATAGAGCATATTCAATCATAAATTAATTTTTTAGAAGGTTATATTTTGAAAATCATCATCAAGAAGTTTGCCTGCAACCATTGGTGGTTTTGCAACAGTGATACCTTCTAAAAGTACTGAAGCATCTTTTCCTGCATTAGGTAAATACAGTGGACATACCTGAACAGAAGCCCCTTTTTTAATTAAGATTTTAAGATGATCTTTTGCTGAGGGTACTTTGCCATTAGGACGTTTAACAGGAATTCCTGCGATATTTTTATCAGCTAAATCACCCGCCGCTCCACAAAGAACAATATTGACTTGTTTCTTATGCTTTTTAATCGTCATTAGTGAGAGTACCATTGCCATAGCTTGTGTTTGAGGATCGCCTGAATTGACTAATACATTTAAGCCATCAGCTTTGTCTGCGCTTAAAAGAGTAGGTGAGAGTAAGCTAGCTATAAGTGCTGTAGTTGCAAGAATTTTTTTCATATATTGAAACCTTTACATGTAAGATATGAGTGGAATTTTATCTTTTATATCATAATAAATACTTAATTTTAAAATTAAGTGTATTTATATTAAGATTTTTAAAAGTTCCACGTGAGTTGTAGCCACAAAAAGTCTTCTACTGTTTTTTTGCCAAATTCACTTTTTCTTGTGCCACTATTGAGGTTATAAGAGATATCAAGATTCAGATTATTTTTAAAGCTATAAGCAGTTCCTAGTCTGTTTTGCATAGAGTAATCTTGCATATTTATCATATTTTTATAGTAGATACTAAAATAGACAATATCAAAAGGCTCTTTTTGAGTAATGAGAGAGAGCCAGTAATCTTTTGCCAAAAAAGGTAATATTACAGAAGAATTTTCAAGCTCTTTATTATTTAAGCCATCAGATTTATAAAGGTATTCACTAATGAGGGTTAATTCAAAATCAGTAAGATAACGAGCCCCTAAAAGATAGGTGTAGTCATTATTGGTCCTTGTCGCTACCTCACCATGAACTTCAAAATTACTTTGAATATTTTTTGAAAAGTCTAGTCCAATTCTATCATCCACGCTATCAGAGTATCTATAGATAATATCGATATCGGTATCATATAAAAGAAGATACAGTCGTAAGGCCGCATTATGAGAATCTTCATTTTTTGTTATAAGTTGATAGTAGTCTTTATTGATACTGTCAGTTGCAGGGAGATAGACAAGGTCTAGGCTTACGTTTTTTAAAGCCCCTTGATAACTTTTGTTGTAGCTATATTTACTAAGAGTAAAACCTTCTCGTATTTTTGTTGGTTGATTAGGATCTTTAGGTCTATCAAAAAAAGCTACAGGATTAAAAAAGTATCCTTTTCCCCATTGTAAGCTCTCTTTGCCGAGTAAAATACTATGGTGGGTATTGAGTTTTGCTTCGATATAGAGCTCATTTACAGGAAAGTCATCTGTCTCAATCTTATCTTCTATGTAATCATAAGTAGCCATAAGAGAACTTTTAAAGGTGAAAAGTTCATAAAAATATTGAAAATCAAAAAGTGCCTCTAGGTGAAGATAGTTTTGAAAATTTTTCTCTGTTTCACGGAGTTGTTGCGCTCTGTTGTCAATACGTAGATAACCGCTATATTCATAAGCTTTAGGCTCAAAATCTTCCATATCTAAATCATATTCATCACCCATAAGAGAGAGGGTGAAAAGCAGTATAAAGAGACTTTTAAGTATCACTTATCTTACCTTCGTAGATTTGAAACTTTAGAGAGATTATCTAAGGTAAAGGCCTCATCCTCAAATATTTTAGGGGTGATTTTTGCATAAATCATAATGGATTTGTAGCCTTTGTACATTGGTGAATTTGTCTCCACAACAGAAGGTCGCACGATACCATCTCCAAAATCTTTGAGTTTTTTATAATAGAGTGTCTTAATAAGCATCTTTGTTGATGTATAGCACTCTATCTGTAGAGGTGTGAGACTCTTTTTATCTACCTGCATTAAGAGTTTGTCGTAAGAGACGGTATCATTTTTTGCTTGTAACTCTAAGAGTAAAAAATCTTCTTTCTCTTCTTGAGTGACAAGATTATACTCTGTAGTAAAATCAAGGCGCATAATATCAGCATTATTAAAAACACCACCAATAACGGATTGCATAGAGGTAATTCGGATAGGTCTTCCTACATTAGGGATAAAGAGCCACATATTTTCGCCTAGCCGTAGTGTTGCACGGCCTTTTTCACTCTCAGGAGCTAAAAAAAGTGAGACCATCTTATCTCTATCTTTTTTTGCTTGAAAAAGTAAAAATTCTTTTTTAGACCCATCAGGTTCGATATTGATAAGTTTTTTATACATCTGTGCTGATGTTGGTGTTAGTTTTCTGTCTATGATTTGAAGTATATTTTCTGCAAAGACAGAGAGTGTTAGTATTAATACTACGGCTAAAATCTTCATTTTTGACTCCTAGTTTTGTCGTAAGGCATCAACAGGGTTGAGCTTGGCTGCTTTTATCGCAGGCGAGATAGAAGCGATAAGTGAGATCAATATGACGATAGCACTTACGACAAGTATTTCATTTACATGTAAGATGGGATTAAGAACAAGGTCACTTTGACGACCAAAAGAGAAAGTAATCCCTATGTTATTGACAATACCAATAATGCTAAGTGAGAGCAGACTTCCTATAAAAGTACCAAAAATACCCAGCATTAAGCCTTCCGTTAAAAAAAGCTTTGTGATAGTATTTGGGGTTGTACCCATCGCAGCAATAGTTCCAATCTCTTTTATGCGCTCAAAAACACTCATAACCATCACATTTAAGACAGAAATGAGAACAATAGAGATAAGAATGATTTTAATAGAGATATCCATAATATCAAGCATCTTAACAATGTTATAAAAAGGACTAAGTTTTTCCCATGTATGAACTTCAAAAACAGGCTTATCTTTTTGATTTCTTAACTGAGCAAGTGGCAATAAAGTTTTCATAGCCATTTTTAAATATTTAACATCTTTAAGACGAATAACAACTTCACTCACTTCTACTTCTTTAAATCGAAGTAGTTTCTTGACATCATTAATATGAATATAGCCATCACGTCCACCTGGTCCAGAAATTGGCTCGATACTCCCTTGTACTTTAAAGTTCAGTCCATTAACAGAACCTTTTTTATTGGTGGCGACAAGGACAATAGTATCTCCTTTTGTAACCTTCATACCTTTAGCTAAAAGTTCAGGAACGATAATCTCTCCCTCTTTAAGTGAAGCGGCGTCAACACCTTGGATACGTGAGGCAAAGAGTGGCAAGGTTTGAGCCTCTTTTTCTGGGTTAATTCCATTGAGTCGGATATTTGTTGAGGCCGTATAGTTAGAAAACATCGTACCTAATTTAAGACGGTAGGTATAACTCTGGATGTAAGGATTCTCATCTAAGATATCAGTAATCTTCTTGAGCTGTTTTTGATTGATATTTTTATCTAAAGGTAGGTTGTCAACAGAAGCGATATAGCCTTTTTTATGTATCTGTATATGACCTAGCATAGAATCTGTTACTTGTCCCACCATGTAGGCTTTAAAACTACCAGATAGGGCGGTATAGATTAAAACAAACATGACCCCAATAGTAATAAGGCTAGCTGTTAAGAGTGTTCTTCTTGCATTTCTAAGTAAATTTCTAAATGAGATTTTAATAATATTTTTCATGATGCTACTCGTCTGTCATCAGTGATAACACCATCTACAAGGGTAATAATCCTATCAACTGCAGTGACAATTTTCTCGTCATGTGTTGCAAAAATAAAAGTGGTGTTGAACTCTTTTTGGATATTACGCATGAGGGTGATGATCTGATTGGATGTTTGTGCGTCAAGGTTTGCGGTTGGCTCATCTGCAAAGACAATCTTAGGTTTCGTAACTAAGGCTCTTGCGATGGCAACTCTTTGGCGTTGTCCTCCTGAGAGTTGCTCAGGAAACTTCTCTTTTTGATCAAGCATATCAACTTCTTGAAGCAGTTTCATAATCCTCTTGTGACGTTCATCTTGAGCAAGGTTTTGAATCATAATAAGAGGATATTCTATATTTTCATATACTGATAAAACAGGAATAAGATTAAAACTTTGGAAGATAAAGCCAATATTTTCTCCTCTAAAATTGGCAAGTTGGGTACGAGAGAGCTTTGTAATATCGGTTTCATCTATCAAGATTTTGCCCTCAGTAGGTTTATCCAGACAAGCAAGTAGATTTAATATCGTACTTTTACCACTGCCACTAGGACCTATAATAGCGATAAATTCACCATACTCAATATTTAGGTTTAAGTCTTTAATTACCTTTAAATCAACTTCACCCATTTTATAGACTTTTGTTACATGTTTATTTGAAATCATGATTGACCTTTATTTTTATGATGTTTGAATATCAACTAACTCCACACGATCACAATCTTTTTTTAGAAGTTTTTTATTGCTTGCATCTTCTTCAGCAAGAACGAGTAAATCTGCAAAATCATCTTTAGATACTTCAAAATTATGAATCTCTTTAACTGTCTGTATCTTCACAGAGGCATCTTGAATATCAGAGAGTAGAGTAATATTTCTAAAACCTTTTGCAAATTCACTTTTAATGACCTTAGCTATTTTTTCATTGGCTAATAACTTTTCTAAGAGTATATTCTTATTGAGGTCTGCCTTGCAGAGTATCTTATAACTTACCATAATTGTACCATCCATCGAAATCTCCTTTAATAGTACGGTAGCATATTTTATATCTAAAGATACTTTTTAAGGCATATTGTCATTTATTTGTTAAAATTTCTTTGAATCACTTCATTTTTCCAAGCGCTATGACAAACAATACAACTTTGAGTCATCGTAGCAAAAGCATTATTAACATGAATCCAATCATCTTTTTTAAGAGCATCAATAATATCCTCTGCTGCTTCATGAAGTTCTTCATCATAAATAAGAAGCATTGCCTTAAATGCCTCTTGTTTTGATTTAGGCATAATTAACCAAGGTTTATGATTAGGAGCACGATGGTTCATAATTTCTTCAGCGCCATCTTGTACCATTATTTTGTTTTCTAAAATGATGCCATCATACACTTTGCTTGCAGATTGATTCATATTTTGCATCATCTCATAGTAGGTCATATCTGCTTTTTCCTTACTATTTACAAGAGCTTCGGCTCTGTCTTCTTGGGCATAAAGAGCAAAACTTAAAACGTGAACAATAGCGAGAGTAGTAAAAATTTTCATGTGATTACCTCGTAAATCTAATTATAAAAAGTATAACTGTTATTTTATTACTCATGATGATTTTTCTTAAGTATATTATCTTATTAAGTTATATTTAATATATGTATAGATTATAATCTACAATCTTACCATCAAGGGCTTTCAAGAAAGCCTCCATCGCATCGATTTGTCCCTTTGACATATCCACACCAATTTGATTTTTACTCATGATTTCAATAGCTTCACGCAAGGTTTTGACTACACCATTATGAAAATAAGGTGCTGTTTTTGAGATGTCTCTTAAGACGGGAACTCGAAACATCTGCTGTCCATCTTTTCCCATAAATCCACCCTTGTTTTCAAAAGGGTAGGGATGGTACATATCAAAGTTAAAGCTAATTTGACTGATGCTACGTCCTTTAGTCTCTTCATTAAAATCAGTGGTTAAGTCAATAATGCTATTGTAATCTCTAAGAGGGAATTTTTGAATTTTTTGACCTCCAACCGCAGAACCAAAGTGGCATCCCTTACAGCCCATATCGATAAAAAGATTGAGTCCTCTTTTCTCTTGTTTGTTTAAAGCAGTGCTATCACCCTCTAAAAAATCATCAAATTTTCCACGAGTAACAAGTGTTTTTTCATAAACAGCTATGGCTCTAGCGACATTGTCAAAAGTAATGCAATCATCACCAAAAACTTCTCTAAAGGCATCATGATACTCTTGATTCTCTTTTACACGTTCTTCAATGAGTTCAGGAGTAGAAGCCATCTCAAAAGGTGCTTGTGCTGGACCTTTGGCTTGTTCTCTTAGTGTACTCACTCTCCCATCCCAAAAGAGGTGTTTTGAAAAAGCAGTATTTAAAACTGTTGGAGTATTTAAATGACTAGGATTAGGAAGTTCATGATAGCCAATAGCTGTAGGCTTACCATCTTCGCCACCATTTTTAATATCGTGACATTTAGCACAGGCAAGGCTTCTATCTTTTGAGAGATTTTTATCAAAAAAGAGTTTTTTTCCTAAGCGTATCTTAGCAATACTCATAGGATTCTCAGGATCATCAACTTGAGATTTGAGCGTTTCAAAATCTCTTGGAATAGGCTTTAAACCTTTGGATAAGGCTTTTTCTATTAAAGCATCTGTAGCTAAAAGGGGTAAAATAAGCAATATAGCCAAAAAAAATGTTTTCATAAATATCTCCTAAATTATAAAATATTGTAGCGTGATTTCTATTTTGATAGCAACCTATTTTAGCATAAGAGGGATATAATATTAAAAATGGAGTTACATGTAATGAAAAAAATAATAATAATTTTACTAACACTGTGTATAGCCCTTAGTGCAGATGAAGCTCACGATATTATGAAAAAACTTGATGAAAATATGAGAGGGCAAAATGTCTATATGAAGATGGATATGAGTATCACTTCTCGTGGACATACGCGAACTATGAAGATGGAGACTTGGGCGCAGGGAAATAAAAAAAGCTTTGTAAAAACACTTTATCCGCCAAAAGATAAGGGCATTACTTTTTTAAGTTTAGATAATCAGATGTGGCAATATGTCCCTAAGATAGAACGTATCATCAAAATTCCTCCATCAATGATGCTTCAAAATTGGATGGGAAGTGATATTACCAATGATGATATGGTAAAACAGAGCTCTATAGTTGATGATTATACTCCTAAGATTTTAAAAAAAGAGGGTGATATTGTTACTATGGAACTTATTCCAACAGAAGATGCTGCAGTGGTCTGGGGAAAAATTATCTCTCAAATCGATACTTCAAATTATACTAATATCAAAGATGTTTTTTATGATGAAGATGGTGTTGAAGTACGTATTTTTACCTATCAAAAAGTAAAACAGTTTGGAAAATATTATACACCGACTTATTGGAAAATTCAGCCTGTAGATAAGAAAGGAAGCTTTACTGAGATTATTATCAAAGATGTGAAATATGATAGTGATATCTCTGGGAAGTATTTTAAAAAGAGTGCTTTGAAGCGGTTTTCTCGTTAATGTTTCATTTCGCCCTCAAAAATATTCTCTTTTATAAAAGTCGTTCCATCACGACATTTATTCTTACTTTTATCTCTGCACTCTTTTTTATCGTTTATGTTGCGTTGATGGATGGGTCTCATAATTCTATGTTGCAAAATGCGCTTAAAATATATACGGGAGCGATTGAAGTCTATAAAAAAGGGTATCGTGATATTGGAGGTAATGAATATTTTATAGAAAATGTTGATGCAATTGAAGCAAAACTTTCCAAAATTGAGGGTATAAAATCTTTTACTTCACGTTATGAAACTTATGGATTACTCTCAAGTGTTAAGTATTCGAGTGCGGCAATGGTGGTGGGAATTAATCCTTTAAAAGAGGAGAAAATAAGCCAATTAAAGTCAGCTTTAGTTGAGGGTGAGTTTTTAAATGCAAATTCTAAAAATTGTCTATATCTAGGCAATGAGTTAGTGAAGAAGTTACATGTAAAGCTTCACGAAGAGGTTAGTTTTATTGGCTCAGCTAGCGATAACTCTTTTGCAGCAGATATTTTTACCCTATGCGGGGTGTTTAAAACAGGCTCATTTGAGTTTGATTCCTCAGCTTCTTTTATTACTCGGGGCTATTTTGATGAATTAATGTACTCTCAAAACTTAGCTTCATATATTACTATTGATGTGGAAAATCTAGGGGATGTTGAAGACTTACATGTAAGACTTCAAACAGCACTCTCAGATGATCTTGAAGTTTTAACATGGAAGACTCTTATGAAGTCTATGGTTGAGATGATGCAGGTGGATAGTATCTTTGGATATATTTCGATGAGCCTCTTTTTTGTGGTTATCTTTTTTGTTATTATGATTTTTGGCTTTATCAATGTAAGTTCACGAGTAAAAGAGTTTGGAACTCTACGCTGTATTGGTCTGAGTCAAGCTAATATTAGAGCTTTATTATTCTATGAGATTTTTATACTTTCAAGTTTGGCTATTCTTTTTGCAACGCCTATAGGGGCTTATATTGCTTACTATTTTAGTGTACATCCTATTGTTATCGAGGGGATGAGTGAGACTTATAGAGAGTATGGCATCATCTCTGATGAGATGCCTTTGAATTTTGATATGTTTACAATCTTTTGGAATGTTTGTCTTATCTATTTTTTAAATTTCTTAAGTGTAATTTATCCAATTCGTTACATCAACGCATTCAAACCTATAGAGGCAACAAAACATGTATAAGCTTATAATAAAACTCGCTTTTAATAACGCTTTTTTACGCCTCTCTCGTACACTTTTAGTCATCATTATGATTGCAGTGAGTATGAGTATGATGCTGAGTATTCAAGGTTTATATGATGGTATGATTCTCAATATTATAGAAAAAACAAAACGAAGCGATAGCGGAGAGATTAGTATTTATGCAAAAGAGTATCGTCTTTCAAAAGATTTAAAAGATAATATCAGCAATGCCTCAGATATTCAAAAAGCCTTACATGTAAGAGCTGAGATTGATGCAGTAGTTTTGCGTTTTAAAGCAGAAGGCTTAACTGCAACAGCAAGAAAATCAGCATTTTCAAGCATTATAGGTATTGATTTAAAAGATGAAGAGCGTTTTGGTGCTTTTAGTGAGTTTTTAAAAGAGGGCGAACTTATTTTAGCAAAACGTGATGTTCTGATTGGAAGTGAATTAGCCAAAACTTTAAAAATTAAAATAGGCTCAAAACTTATCTTTTCCACACAAGATAGCAGTGGCGAGATTAACGCAATGGCTCTTAAGGTCAAAGGAGTAATACAGACAAATAATATCTCTCTTGATACTTCCGCAATCTATGTAGATAAAACAAAGTTACAAAAGTTCTTAGGCGTAGATGAAAAAAGTGCAACACAAATCGCCATTAGAACGATATCTCTAGCATTAAAAGATGAGTTAGTAAACGAGTATAAAAATTTAGATGTCAAAAGTTTTTTAGAACTCTATCCTATGATAAGGCAGATGGAAGATGTTATGGTGATTTTCAATTCAGTAACTTTTTTTATCGTGATGATGGTTGTTTTTATTGGGATAATGGGTGTGATGTATGTCTCTGTCTTGGATAGAATTCGAGAATTTGGAGTTATGAAAAGCATAGGACTCGCATATAAAATGATACGTCTTCAAATCTTTTTAGAAGCGTTATTTGTAGGACTTATAGGCTATATACTTGGGGCTATTATGGGGTATGGTATTTTATATTATCTCTTACATGTAGGGCTGGATTTAAGTGCTTATGCTGATGGTATGGAGAGTTTTGGATATTCAAGTGTGATTTATGCTGATATTAAACTAAGCTATTTTACTTCAACATTTGTGGCTATAACGGGAGCTTCACTTTTAAGTGTGCTTCTCCCTTTGCGAAAAATCAAGAGTATGAATGTTATTGAAGTGATTAAGGCAGATACCTAGTGCTTAAAAGTTCATTTTTATATGGTTTTGCTGTATCTCACTATGTAGCAATTCATCTTTTGTATTAAAGTTCACTATATCTATTTTATTCATATTGCTCCCCTATAGTTAATATGTTTTCTAAAACAGAAGGCTTTTTTTTTGGAGAAGCTTAAGAAAAAAACTTCTGAGCTTTTTTTGTCAATGATGATATTGGAGCATTTTCTAACTTATCTATATTAACCCAAACTATATCATCTTCTAGCTCATCTATCTTATAAAGATAAACACTTAGGCGATATTTTGTGTAAGAGTGTCTGAATTTTCCTAAAAAATTCTCTTCTATGGGGTCAACACTTGGGAGAATGAGCATATCTTTGTACATTCTCTCTTTTGAAATTTGCAGAGCTATTTGATTGTTTCTTATAAAAATACCATAAAATAGTTCAAGTGACTCATACTCTTTTTTCTTGGCTTGTGTATAGAGTTCAGGCTCGCTTACTCCTTGACACTCTTTTAAAAGTGGACACTCTTCGCACTTTGGGTTTTTAGGCAGACATATAAGTGAGCCTAAGTCCATAAGAGCAAGATTATGATGGCGTGGGTCTTTGGAATTTACAAAGTCACTTGCATTTTTCCAGATGGTCTTATCAGGAGGATTTAAGAGCGCAAAAAATCGTTTTATGACTCTTGCTATA
>JAYEPE010000244.1:0-2174 GCA_034723735.1 Campylobacterota bacterium
ACTAGCCTTAGAAAACCTTACCAATGCACTTGAAATAGCGCGACGTTTCAAACTTGATGAAGTACAAGACTTTGCTACGATTCGAGCACTTTATGAGTACGCTATTGAGCATTATAGTGCTGGAAGCTTAAGTGATGGCGCGGCTCTTTTTGAGATTCTTGTAGGACTCACTGAAGATGAAGGATTTGCTAAAGCGATGAAAATTCATCAGATATCTGCTACAGATGGCCTGAATTTTGAAGAATTTTTAGAAAAGATTGCTGATATTGAAGCAACACAAAATGCAGGAACTTTTTATATCTCTACCTTTACTAAAGATGCACAACATTTACTCAATATTGCTGAAGTTAGCGAGGGTATAAAGTGAAATACCACTTTATAGGTATCGGTGGTATCGGTATATCAGGATTAGCAAAATATATGCACTTTCGTGGTCATCAAGTCAGTGGTTCAGATATTCGTGAATCGATTATTACCAAAAAACTTGAATCTGAAGGCTTACATGTAAGAATCCCGCAAGTGGCTGAAAATATCACAAATCAAGAGTGTGTCATCCACTCTGCCATTATTCGAGGCAATAATCCTGAAATTTTAGAAGCAAAATCTAAGGGAATCAAGGTTGTCGCACGACGTGAAGCACTCTTAGAAATATTACATGATTCAAAGGTATATGCAGTTGCAGGAGCACATGGCAAAAGTACGACTTCCGCAATTTTATCTTCTATCATGCACGGTTCGGCTATCATCGGAGCGGAATCGAAAGAGTTTGGCTCTAATGTTCGCTATTGTGATGACAGTGATATTTTGATTTTTGAAGCAGATGAGAGTGATGGAAGCTTTCTCAATTCCAACCCCTTTGTCGCCATTGTAACAAATGCAGAACCCGAGCATATGGAATATTATAATTACGATGAAGAGCTTTTTTATAACTGCTATAGAGAGTTTATTCAAAAAGCTCCGTGGCGTGTTTTGAATGCGGAAGATACATTTTTAAGTACAATTGAAGGGGATGCAACACGTCTGTACCCAAGTAAAGATATTGCAAATATAGAGTATGTTTTGCGTGATGATGCACCTTATACCCGTTTTGAATTTAAAGAATTTGGGATTTTTGAAGTTTGGGGCTTTGGAGAGCATATTGCTCTTGACGCGGCTTTAGCAATTTTAGCAGCACAAAAAAGTATGGATATAGAGAGTATTCGTAAAAATATTTTAAACTACAAGGGTATTAAAAAACGTTTTGATATCGTAGCGAGTGATGAAAAGGTCGTTATTATTGATGATTATGGGCATCATCCCACAGAGATAAAAGCGACTTTGCAATCAGTGAAAGAGTATAAAAAACTCAAAAATATTGATACTATTAGCGCTATTTGGCAACCACATAAATATTCACGAACACTTGATAATCTTGAAGCCTTTGTAGAGTGTTTTGAAGGTGTAGATGAGCTTATTATTCTTCCTGTATGGGCAGCAAGCGAAACTGAACAGTTTATCAATTTTCAAGTAGAATTTTCACGCTATAATCTTCTCTTAATTGACAGACTTAATCGCAGAGGCAATACTATTGAGCTAATAAAAGATGATACAATAATAAAAACTTTAGATAGTGGATTACTCGTCGGTTTCGGCGCAGGTGATATCACTTATCAGATACGAGGTCAAAAATGAGTTATATATTAGGTTTAGTTGCAGTCGGTGTCTTTTTTTTAGTTTTACATAACTTAACAGAACTAAATCACAAAGAGAAAGGCACTGCAGTAGCAGTCCTTTTGGGATTGGTTTTAAGTATGTATCTTTTTAATACCTATTCAGATTCACAACGTGATAAAGTGACAAATATTGTCTTAGATTACAAGCAAAATAAAACGCTTACATGTAAAGATATAAAAGTCAATAAAACAAATTTTTCCTACAGTGTTGGAACACAAACCTTTATAGGATTAGAAAATACCCCACATTACGGAAGACTTATCAGCGCTAGCGAGTGCGAATAGCTAAGTAGATTTATTACCCTCTCCTAGGGTAATAAATCCTTTATGAAATTTTCATTTTATATCTAAAACTAAAAGTATTTTTTTCTCAATTATTGCTATCTCTTCTTCACTTAAAGTTGTCAAAACACCATTTTCACTTATGATTCTCTTTGCGTCTATCATCTTTATAGCATTGCA
>JAYEPE010000245.1:0-2156 GCA_034723735.1 Campylobacterota bacterium
GGACACAACTGTGGAGCTTCGCTTATTCACCCAGAATGGGTACTAACAGCTGCACACTGTACTGTAGGTTATCCTAAATTAACTTCAGCTCTAGCAGATACATATTCCCTTGTCATTGGTGGTATCACACGTGAAGCTGAAGCCATCTATCCTCATCCTCAATATGATCCAGTTACAGTTGATAATGATATAGGTCTTATGCATCTTAAAGCACCTATTACCGATATTACTCCAATTCTTTTAGACCGTGCAGGTCCAGAAGATGAGAGTATGATAAAAGTTGCAGGTTGGGGAAATACACTTATTGATGGAAGTAATTATCCTAATGATTTGATGCAGGTTGATATGCCTATTATCAACTTTGAAACATGTAATGCATCCTATCAATCTCTCACAAATAATATGTTCTGCGCTGGATATATGGATGGTTCAAAAGATAGTTGCAGTGGAGATAGCGGTGGTCCTCTTATTCACAACAATAAGCTCAGTGGCATTGTAAGTTTTGGTGGTTCTGATGAGCAGTGGTGTGGAGCACCTAATTATCCAGGAGTATATACAAGAGTAGCTAACTACATCGAGTGGATAGAAAGCTATACAGGTCCTCTTGCAGGAATACTCCCTAAAGAGATTTACCTAGAGATTGATGAAGCGCAAACTCTCGATGAACTTGATGCTATCACCATCGAATATATGGGCGATTATAATGGGATTTATAACTAAGTATCATGATCTTCACTCTGATAACTTCGTGCCATTTTTGCCTTACTTGAAAGTTCTTGCACCGTTTTAGTGATATCTTTTTGAGCAATATTATAATGCTCATGTAAATTATCAAGAGACTGCTCAATTTTAAGAGAAAGCGTTTCACTTAAAGTTTCAATATGAGAACGCATCTTTTCAAATTGAAACTCTTCAATACTTTGCAGTGATTCACTTAAGATATCAAGTTGATTTTTTGCATTAGTATAATCTGCTTTAACCTCTGTTATTTTCTCCATAAGCTCTACAAGAGGCTCATATACATTACCTACATCAGCACTCTGTTCTTGCAGTGTTTGCATTCGTTGTGAAGAGAGTACAAGTTGTGACATAATCAACTCCTCTTGTTCACGAATATCACCTACAAGCTTATCACTCTCTGACATTGCCGTAGCGATACCCTCACTCTGAGCACGAAGTGAAATGATTTGACGTTCAAAATCGGCAACAACTTGTTGTAATAATTGATCTGTTTTTAAAACAACTTCTTTTATTTTAGCATCTGAAATCAGAGCTGGTGTTGGTGCATTTTGTATAGTTGCAATATTTTCAGAAAGCTCTTTGGTTTCATTTATGATACCAACAAGTGCTTTTTGAATATGATTATAATGATCTTGTTCTGCTATGCGTAACATATCAATATGACGATGGATTACCGCATCAACATCAGGCATTTTCTCTTCAGTAAAGGTCTCAAATTTTTTAAGCACTTCATGCTGTTGTTCAAAAATTGTTTCAAATTTTTGAAAAAATGTATGTTGATTTTCTTCAATATTTTTTAGAGAGCTAAAGTCAATATTTGAAAATTTATCAAGAATATGCTTAATCTCTTGTTCTGTAGCGTTGAGTGATTGCAAACGAACTTCTGAAGTTTCCATGTTTTTTTTAATATTCTCTACTTCAATAGCAAAACGGCTTAATACATCGGTACGTTTTTGGTTTTCGATACCAACTTGCGTTTGATGCAAAATATTCATAATAATATATAAAAGTAATCCAAAAAACATTGGCAGAAGTGACTCACGAAAGAGAATGTAAAAGTCAGTGTGTTCTGGGTGTAAAAGCAGATGACTCATAGAGCCAATAGCCCCTACACCTAATAAAAGTGGAGAATAGTTTATTTTATTAGGCTGTTTAAAAATTGCAATTTGACGTAAAAAAAGCAGTGCCATAAATGTAAAAGTAATGAGTAAATCTAAATCAAACATATCTATACCTTAGATCAATTTTACTTATTGTACCTCAATTAACGAACAATCTCCAAAATCTGACTTGGATGAGAGGCAATATAGTCACCTTTTCCCTCATTAGAAAAGCCCCAAGTAACAAAAATACTACTTATTCCTACATTTTCAGCCACACCCATATCTTTAGAGCTATCACCTACCATCCATGCA
>JAYEPE010000246.1:0-10925 GCA_034723735.1 Campylobacterota bacterium
AGAGTTATGTGCCAAACCATCCTTTGACTTTTTCAAAAGCAGATTCAAAAGTGCTTTCATGAGGCTTGGATTCGATACCAAATGATTCTTGCAGTTTGGCAAGTAAGTCACGTTGTTCATCATTGAGCTTTTTAGGATAGGTAAGATTAACTTGAGCAACAAGGTCACCTTTGCCATGTCCATGAACATCTTCTATACCTTCACCTCTAAATTGAAATTGCTGTTTATCAGTAGTTCCAATGTCAAGCTTAAGTTCTAATTCACCTGTTAAGGAAGGAATAGTGATGCTTTCACCGGTAATGGCTTGCGTGAAAAATACAGGGACTTCAAGATACACATCATTGCCATTACGAATAAAATGTTTATCACTAAGAACATGAAATGTGACATATAGGTCACCACGGGTACCACTTTTGCCGATATTGCCTTTTCCTGAAACACGTAAACGATTTTCAGAATCAATACCCGCAGGAACTTTAATAGTAACAGTTTCCGAAATTTCCTTAAAACCTTCTCCCTTACAATCAGGACATTTTTCAGCAGGCATGGTTCCCTCACCGTGACATGCAGGGCAGGTTTGTGAGAATGTCATGAAGCCTTGACGTACATAAACTTGACCTTTGCCATCACACTGATGGCAATTTGTCTGTTTCGCGCCTTTGGCCCCTGTGCCCTTACAGCTTTTACATGAAGATTTATGCTTAAATTCTACATCTTTATTGCAACCAAAAATAGCTTCATTAAAACTAATAGAGAGTTCAACACCAAGATCTAATGGATATTTGTCGGTATCTCTACGAGAGCGACGTGAACTACCACCCATGCCCCCGCCATTAAACATCTCTTCAAAGATACTACCAAGATCATCAAATCCACCAAAACCTCCAGAAGAGCGACCGCCGCCACCCATACCTTGAAGACCTTCTTTACCATAGCGATCATACATAGCGCGTTGTTTATCATCGCCTAGTGCTTGATACGCTTCATTACAGAGTTTGAATTTGTGTTCTGCCTCAGTATCATCAGGATTTCTATCAGGATGATATTTTTTTGCCATTTTACGATAGGCTTTTTTAATTGTTGTCTTATCCGCACTTTGAGTAACTTCTAAGATTTCGTAATAACTTAATTCTTCCAAGTTGACATACCTATATTTTTTTTGGGATTATAGCGAAAAAATTGAATCATGAAGAAAAAATGCAAAGAAAGGAGATGTTTACGAAGCATAAACCTCCCAGCCCTGCCATATAACAACACTGAAAAATATTAATCCAATAATTAAAAATTGCATCTTAATCTCCCGCGAACATCATCCACGAATATGCAGCAGTCATAATCGTGACTAATCCTAATGAAATTACAATTGAAGTAAACATTTTTGACTCCTAATATTTATTTATAATAGTAATTTAACTAAAGAAAGTGTAGTTTATATGTGTAGGTATGCATTATTGTACTAACTTACATGTAAAACTCTTGAAAGAAGAAGCTAAAGACATTAGTATCAGTAAGTTACATATTGATTTAAGGGAACAGAAAGTAAGAGATCTTAAAGAATTAGAAGATTTATTATAAATGTAGTAAAATAAATACATTTGTGATACAAGTTTTTGATACAATATAGAAAAAATTAATTGGGTCTTAATGAAAAAAATTATAGCTATTATTTTACTTCTTGTGTCATTTGCACTACTCTCTAATCTTTCTGCTTCAGAATATCGAAAAATTGTTGTAGCAACTTTTCATAATCAAAAAGATGCTGATGGCGCTTTAAAAAAATTAATACAATATTCTGAACTTGATGATAAACTTATTGAGCTTCAAAATAGTGAGGGTTTTGAATTTGTATCAAGAGCTTCAGGTCGGTACTTTATTCTTTGTGTAGAACCTTTCAATAGAGGAGAAACTTTAAAATATGTAGCATCTTATATTCGTAAAAAGCATAGTGATGCTTTTATTAATAAGTTGAAGATTAGTGAAATTTCTATAAAAAAAACACCTAAAAAGCCAAAAGAAGAGACTATAAAGATTAGCGATGTTATAGAAGTTCTTGAGCCAAAAGAGTCTCCTGTTATACGTAAAAAAGTAATCCCTGTAAAAGTAGTGGAGCCTCCAGTTAAAGAAGAAACTCAAGTTGTTGATCCAAAACCTATAGATATTCCCATAGTTAAAAAAACAAAACCCCAAGCTGAGGTCAAACAAGAGATACTTCCTGTAGAGACAAATTCACAATCCTCACGTAATATGTTTTATCTTTTTGCAATGACAATGTTCTTTTTGATTGTGGCGTCAGTGCTTATTTTCATCTCAAGAAAAGAGAACAAAAAACTACGTCATCATCTTACTAAAGCGAAAGAAGACTTAGAAATACTCTATGATGATATGACATACAAAGAGGTCTTCTTAGCTAAAATCAGTCATGAAGTGCGAACACCAATGAATGCAATCATAGGTCTAAGCCATATCGTTTTACAATCAGATTTAAGCCATTTACAAAGAGAAAATGTCAGTAAAATTAAGTATTCAGGAGAACTTTTACTTGATATAATCAATGATATTCTTGACCTTTCCAAGATAGATGCAGGAGAGCTCAAAATTGAAAAACTTGAGTTAAATATCAATAATGTTCTTGATCATGTCTCAAATATGGTATCTATTAATGCTAAGTCTAAAAATTTAGAGTTAATCTTTGATATAGATAAAAATGTTCCTTCACGTTTAATAGGGGATCCTTTGCGTTTGGGACAGGTATTAATCAACCTTTTAAGTAATGCTATTAAATTTACACAAAAAGGCGAGATTGATCTATCCGTGCATACAATTTCTCAAGATGATAAGAAAGTTTTACTTGAATTCAATGTAAGAGATACAGGTATTGGAATGAGCCCATCTCAGATAGCAAAGCTTTTTCGATCATTCTCCCAAGGAGATGATACTACAAGCCGAATCTATGGAGGAACAGGCTTAGGGCTTTCTATATCTAAACAGCTTATTGAGATGATGGGTGGGGGTATTCGAGTTGAAAGTCAATATGCTCATGGTAGCAACTTTATTTTTACAGTAGAACTTGAGATTGAAGACCCTGACAACAAACGCCATTATCGTTTACCTGAAAAAAGTTTGATGGGTAAAACAGCAATGATTATTGATACTAATACAAAATCAATAAGTGCGCTCTCTAAGATGCTTGAATACTTTCATTATAGTGTTCAAACCATGCCAATAATGCAAGAAGCAGAGTCCATGCTCAAAGAGAGTGATTTTGATATTATCTTTATTGATGAACAAAAATTTTCAAAATATGCGCTTGAGTCTCTTAGAAAATTAAAAAATGAAAAAGAGATCAAAATTGTTTTGATTGAGAGTCTTTATAATCAAACTGAAAATAGTTCCAAACGCTATACAGAGATTGATCGGTATCTTTTAAAACCATTTAATCAACAAAGTATTTTTAATATTATTTTGGAGATTTACGGAGACCAGCAGTCTAGTAAAACTATACAGAGTAAAAATGCTAAAGATGATTTGAAAAACTTAAAAAATAAACATGTTCTTGTTGCTGAAGATAATGAAATAAACCAACGTGTATTGAGTGGCTTACTTGATGACACGGGGATCACGCTTAGTATGGTTGAAAATGGAAAAGAAGTTTTAGAAGCACTCAAAAAAGACCCTAAATTTGATCTAATTTTAATGGATATAAGTATGCCTATCATGGATGGTTATGAGGCAACTAAACGTATCCGAACCAATAATGAATATGATACTATTCCTATTATTGCTTTAACTGCTAACTCTATGGATGAAGAGATTGAACATGCCTTGAGTTGTGGTATGCAAGGATTTATTGGAAAACCTTTAAGCGTTAATGTTCTCTACCAAACACTCTATGATGTTTTAAAAGATGAACCAAAAATTCCAGAGATTCAAGTTCAAAAATCAAAGAGTAAGCCTCAAGTTCAAGAGAAATTTCTTAGCAAGTCTATAAACCTTGAAGAGGGTATTGCAAGATGTGCAGGAGATACAAATCTTTTTAAAGGAATACTTCAAGATTTTACAGAGATGTATGCCGACTCTGTGAGAGTATTTGATAGTATGATATCTGATAAACGCTATTATGATGGAAAACAATTTGCTCATGATATTAAAGGTGTCTCTGCCAATATCGGTGCTTCTGAACTCTCTTCATTAGCAGCCAAACTAGAAGAAGCATTTGTACGTGAGCACCAAAGTAATTACTCAATTCTTCTTAAAAACTACCAAGAGAGCCTAAAACGTGTTTTTCAAGATATTGAGCAACTCAAGCTGTAGAATTTTATAAAAAAGTTATTATACTTTTAGCTTCATTTGCCTACAATTAAATTAATTTTATATTGTAGGAACTTTTTTTGAGAATCGATAAATTTTTAAATGCAGTAAATATGACGAAACGTCGTTCTATTGCTCAAGATATGTTGAAAAATGGTGTTGTTAAAATTAATGACAATGTAGTTAAGGCTAGTAAAAATGTCGCTATCGGTGATACAATCACTCTTGTCTATCTGAATGGTGAAAAATCATATAAAGTTCTACAACTTCCAAGTACTAAATCCACCCCTAAATCACAACAAGCTGAATTTATTGAGGAGTTATCATGAATTATAATGAAGTACATAATGCTTTTGAGCGTTTATTTAATCATGAGATGAGTGATACGCAGATGCGTGATTTTCTTATCTCAATGAAACTTGATGAGAGTACTTCGATTGAAGCTATTGCAGCGGCAGCGAGTGTGATGCGTTCTCATGCTATAGGCTTACATGTAAATGATGAATTAAGAGGAAAATTAATTGATGTTGTTGGCACAGGAGGTGATAAAAGTGGTAGTTTTAATATCTCCTCAACAACATCTATTCTCCTTGCTGCTTGCGGATCGTATGTTGCTAAGCATGGTAATCGTTCTATCACTTCAAAATCTGGAAGTGCTGATGTTTTAGAGACTTTAGGTATTAGACTTGATCTCTCACTCGACGCAACGACAACGCTTTTACAAGAGACTGGTTTTGCTTTTATGTTTGCACAAAATCATCATCCTGCCATGAAGTTTATTATGCCAGTACGTAAAAGTATAGATGAAAAAACAGTTTTTAATCTTCTTGGACCTTTGACAAACCCCGCTGGAGTGGAGAAGTTTTTATTGGGTGTTTTTGATAAAGCTTTTGTATCTAAAGTTGCTGAAGCTTTGAAGCTTAATAAGGCAAAATCAGCTATTGTGGTGAGCTCTCGTGATGGTATGGATGAGATTAGTATTAGTGATATCACTTATGCTGCTTCACTACGAGAGGGGATTATCAAAAATTATGAAATTGACCCTGAAGCATATGGTATCAAGAGAGCACCTTTTAGTGCCATTCTTGGAGGCGATGCCTCTCAAAATGCCACAATCTTAAGGAATGTTCTTTATGCAAAAGCTGATGATGCTCAACGTGATGTAGTACTTATTAATGCAGCACATGCCTTACATGTAGATGGCAAAGCACGTGATATTCAAGAGGGACTTGAAATAGCAAGAGATGCTATCGCAAGTTCTAAGGCACAACAGAAATTACAAGAGATTATTGAGGTCTCATCAAAACTGTGATGATATTAAGTGAGAATGAACTTCTTCAGGTTTGCGAAGCGATACAAGCAGAACTTCCTAAGGGAGGGGTTGTTATTTTGCAAGGTGATTTAGCGAGTGGTAAAACAACCTTAGTAAAGCGTTTTGCACAATACTTTGACATCAGTGAAGCAGTAACATCACCAACATTCTCTCTGCAGCAATGTTATGGAGATAATCTTTTTCATTATGATATTTATAATCATGGTTTAGATCATTTTATCGCTTTAGGAATGTTAGAAGAGTTAGAGCGTGAGGGATATCATCTAATAGAGTGGGGCGATGATACCTTAATGCAACTTTTAAAAGGTGCAGGTATTGCTGTTGTTAAAGTGACAATAGAAAAATGTGAGCAGAATAAGCGCTGTTATGAGGTGAGTGATGCATAAGCTTGAAGTTAAAGATCTTGTTAAAACCATAAAAGACTTTCAAATTGTTCGTGGTATGTCGATGGAGCTTCGTAGTGGCGAAGTTGTTGGCTTGTTAGGACCTAATGGAGCAGGAAAAACAACAACCTTTTATATGATATGCGGTTTAGTTGAAGCGACATCGGGGGAGGTCTTTTTTAATGGTGAAAATATTTCTCATATGCCTCTACATCAACGAGCACAAAGAGGTATTGGATACCTTCCTCAAGAAGCTTCAATTTTTAAAGATTTAACAGTAGAAGAGAATCTTATGGTTGCTGCTCAGGTGGGCTATAAAGATGAAAAAGAGCGTGAAAATCGTATTGAAGATCTCTTAGAGATGTTTAATATTGAACCTATTCGAAATCGTAAGGGAATTAGCTTGAGTGGAGGAGAACGCCGTCGTGCGGAGATTGCTCGTGCTCTTATTAACGCACCAAAATTTCTACTGCTTGATGAACCTTTTGCTGGTGTTGATCCTTTAGCAGTATTAGATATTCAAAATGTCATTAAACAGTTGGTAGAATATGGTATCGGTGTCTTAATTACAGATCATAATGTACGTGAAACCTTAGAGGTATGTGATCGAGCTTATGTTATTAAAGCAGGAGAGCTCCTCGCTTCGGGTACGAGTGATGAGATTGGTAAAAATGCTGATGTACGTACGCATTATCTTGGCGAGTCCTTTAAGCTTTAATCATGCTACGAGTCAAGCAACAGGTAGAGAATAAAACCAAACTTTCTAATACCATGCGTAATTGGCTCCCTATTTTACATTCAAGTTTGAGTGACTTGGGTGAGGTGATAACACCTTTTGTAGAATCAAATCCTCTCATAGAGATTAAAAGTGGTTTTGAAGAAAATTTTGAAAAACGTATTCCTAAAAAAATATTTACCGATAGAGTGAGTAACTCACGAACAGAGCAGATTGAAGCACTGACGATTTTTAAACGCTCCCTTTTTGATATTTTAGATGAGCAGATGGGTAAACCACTCTTTCCTACACCCCTTTCACAAGAAATTGCACAACATATTATAGAAAATCTTGATGAGGGAGGCTATTATGAAGGTGATACTCAAAAGTTTTGTCATATCAATACTATTACTGAAGAGCAGTTTTATAAAGTCCATCAGCGATTCTTACATGTAGAACCTGTAGGTATTGGTGCACGCAATCTAAAGGAGTCTTTTTTATTTCAATTAGACTCATGTGAGATAAGTGATGAGGCTTATACTTTAGCAACAAAGATGATTGAAAATCTAGAAAGAATGCATACTTTTTCAAAAGAGCTCCATTTTCAAGAGGCTATGAAAGAGATTGGACGATTTAAAAATCCACCTGCTATCGATTATATGGAAGACTCAACACAGATAATTCCAGATATTGTTATCTATTTTAATGAAGATGAAGGTATTGAAGTAAAACTTAATGATGCTTATTATCCAAGTATTGATATTGATTATGAATATGGTGTAGATCATGAATATGTCAAAGAGAAGATTAAAGAAGCTAAAAATTTGGTTGATGCTTTAGATATGCGCCGTGCGACACTCTATAAGGTTGGTCTAATGATAGTTGAATATCAGTATGACTTCTTTACTGGAGGCAATATAATGCCTATGACACTAAAAATGTTAGCAGATGAGTTTGGGCATAACCCTTCTACCATTTCTCGAGCCATTGCTAATAAATATATTGCTTGTGATAGAGGTACCTTACCTATGAAAGATTTTTTTACTACCGCTATTGATGATGATGTTTCTAATGCCGCGATTAAAGAGTTTTTGCTGAGTATTATTAAAAACGAACCACGTCATAAAACTTTAAGTGATATGAAAATATTAGCTATGATTCAAGAAAAATTTAAAATTAAAATGGTGCGTCGTACCATTGCAAAATATAGAAAACAACTCAATATTGCTGGTTCAAGTGAACGCAAAAAAAATTATCAACTTGAGTGTAGTTAACAAAATGGTATAATAAAGAAAAAATAATCAACGAAGGCTTACAATGTCGCATGAATGTGAATTTCCAACTGTAAATAGTAATAACGAAGAGATAAGGTCAATATTTAATTCTGTAAAAACTATCGCTGTTTTAGGCTTATCCCCTGATGCTAGCAAAGATAGTCATCGAGTGGCAAAATATCTAAAAGAAGCAGGATATACAATCATCCCCGTATATCCTAAAGAAGATGAGATTTTAGGTGAAAAAGTATATCGCTCTTTAGCAGAGATTCCATTTGCAGTTGATATGGTTAATATATTCAGAAAACCTGCAGCGCTTGATGTCATCGCAGATGCATGTATAAAGCGTGGTGATATTAAAGTTTTTTGGTCACAAAAAGGTATAGTCAATAATGAAGCAGCACAAAAAGCTGAAGATGCAGGTATGAAAGTTGTTCAAAATCACTGTAGTATGGTAGAGCATCGCGAACTTTTTTAATGATTACACTAAGTACAATAAAAGAAGCACGAAAGCGTATTAGCCCTATTATCAATGATACACCTTTCTCTTATGCTCCTCTTTTGAGTGAGATGAGTGGTGCTAAAGTTTATCTTAAAAAAGAGAATTTGCAAGTTACAGGTGCTTTTAAATTACGAGGTGCTTTTAATCGTATCTCTTGTTTAAGTGAAGAGCAACGTAGCAGAGGTGTCATTGCAGCAAGTGCAGGAAATCATGCTCAAGGGGTAGCGTATTCAGCTGCGCATTTTGCTTCTAAAGCTGTTATCGTTATGCCTGAATCAACACCGCTCACCAAGGTCAATGGAGTAAAACATTTTGGTGCAGAGGTTATTCTTTGGGGTAGCAATTATGATGATGCTTATGCTTATGCAAAGGCATATGAATTAGAGCATAATATGGTCTTTATTCACCCATTTGAAGATGATGATGTTATCTCGGGTCAAGGAACTATTGCCTTAGATATTTTGGATAACTGTGATGATTTAGATGCTATTTTAGTACCTGTTGGTGGTGGGGGTTTAATTTCAGGAATAGCACTAGCCGTTAAAGAGATGAGCCCATCTATTGAGGTTATCGGTGTAAGTGCGCTAGGTGCACCCGCACTTCAAAATTCTTATAAATCTAAAAAAGCTATTGACAGTACATCTGTGCGAACTATTGCCGATGGAATTGCGGTACGTGATACTTCGAGTAAAACCTTAGCCTATATCTTAGATAATGTTGATACTTTTATTTCAGTTGATGATGAAGAGATAGCAAGTGCCATTTTATTTTTACTTGAACAGCAAAAGCTTGTTGTCGAGGGGGCAGGTGCAGTTGGTGTTGCAGCCCTTATGCATCATAAGCTTCCCCACCTACAAGGTAAAAAAGTTGCCGTTGTCTTAAGTGGTGGTAATGTTGATGTAACGCTTCTTTCAGTTATTATTGAAAAAGGTATGATTAAGTCACATCGCAAAATGAAACTAGTTGTGACACTTGTTGATAAGCCTGGTTCACTAATGATTTTAACTGAACTTTTAAAAGAACTCAGTGCTAATATCGTTCATATCGCTTATGATCGCACCTCTACTGATTTAGACTATGGTGATGCTAATGTTACTATTCATCTTGAAACTAAAGGTGAAACACACCAAGGTGAAATACGTACAGTACTTCAAAGCCATGGTTATTTAAGTAGTGAGTATCGCTAAATGCAAATGATTAAGACTTTTAATATTAAACATCCAGTATTGCTCTTAAAGGTACTTAATAATGGTATTTTAGCGGTTATCGATTCTCAAACTTCTCTACGTCTTATTGATCCTAGAAATTATAAGGTTGTGGGTGGTTTTAAAACAGATGTTGTTCATGAACGCTTTGTAGGAAGTCATGTTGATATTGCACCTGGAGGAGGTGTCTGTGGTTCTATTATCCCTGGAACTAATCAAGGAGCACTTTTTTCCATAGCTAAAAAAGATCTCTTTTATAAAGTGGGTCGTCATCAAGGAGAGATTGAAAGTCTCTGTATTGATCCAAATGGACGCTATTTTGTAACAGGTGGACAAGATGGCAAGACCTTTGTATGGTCATTAAAAACTGCACGTTTAGCATTTACGCTTCCCCCTCATTCTGATTATGTAACAACGGCTGTATTTAATGATAATGGACAGTGGCTTGCTACGGGAAGTTTTGATAAAACTATAACAGTTTTAAATATTGCAACGATGAAACCCCCTTTACGCTTAAGAGCACATACTGCGTCCATTATTAAGTTATTATTTTTGCCCTCATTTCGATTACTGTCTGTTGATAAAGAAGGTGGGCTGATTATTTGGGATATTCGAAATGGTAAAAATTTAAAACGATTGAATAAGGTAAATGACACTGTAACAGATATTACTGTAAGCCATGATTTTAGATTCTTATTTGTTAGTACAAAATTAGGACATGTGGCACTGTATGATTTAGAGAACTATGAGCTTTTAACTCAGAGATATCTCAAAAGCAAAGAGATGATTTCTGCCTTGGGTTTCATTGAAGATGGCTTTCGCCTTGCTGTTGGTACGGTTGAGGGCAATGTGGACGTATATGCTCTTTTTGGTGATCAAGAAGCCTATATGCAGATGATAAAATTGCAAGATTACAAAAGTTTTTATAATGCAATAGAAGAAAACCCAATATTAATGTATTCAGATTCATATATTAATGTTGAACGCCTCTGGGAGGCAACATTAGCTAAATCAAAGATACTTTTAGCCAAGCGTCAAAAAGAGACGGCTATTAAAATATTAGAGCCTTTCAAGGGTGTTAGTAAAAAAAATCTTATTATTACCCGTACTATTCGCGACTTTGATCAATATACAGTTTTTCAAAAGCATATTGCTGAAGGTCGTTATCCTCTTGCGTATTCAATGATGAAACAGTATCCCGCTTT
>JAYEPE010000247.1:0-10898 GCA_034723735.1 Campylobacterota bacterium
AAAATATATTGGGGCTACCTTAGACAGAAATGGTTTGCGTCCTTCTCGTTACTCTCTAACTAAAGATAATATCTTGGTAATGGCATCTGAGCAGGGTGCCTTAGAATTTCCATCAGATGAGATTGTGCTTAAAGGGAGACTCCAGCCAGGTAAAATGTTTTTAGCAGACTTGGAAGAAGGTCGTATTATTAGCGATGATGAGATTAAGGCTAGCATCTCAGGTAAACATGCTTATGCTCAGTGGATAGAGAAGCAAAAAATCAACCTTGATGATTTAACTCTTAATAATGAGATTAAGCAACCTAACCGTAATACGATACTCCAGCGTCAAAAATGTTTTGGTTATACTCAAGAAGATCTCAAAGTCATTTTAACACCAATGGCAAATACTGCGTATGAAGCTACTGGTTCTATGGGTAATGATGCAGCACTTTCTGTGCTTTCTAATGCCTCTATTAATCTTTACAATTATTTCCATCAACTCTTTGCCCAAGTAACAAATCCTCCAATTGATCCGATTCGTGAAGAGTCGGTAATGTCACTAACAGCATATATTGGGCCACAAGGAAACCTTTTCCAAGAACTTGATGAAGAGCGTAAGTTTATTAAGTTAAAGTCACCTATCTTAACGAATGAGCAATTTGAAAAATTGAGTGGTATTGATGCATTTAATTTTCAAGCAAAAAAGATTAGTATTCTTTTTGATGCGACAAAAGAGGGGGATATGCAAGATGCCCTTGACTCTGTTGTACAACAAGCAAGTGACGCAGTAAAAGAGGGTTATGAAGTTATTATTCTTTCTACACGTGGTACGGGCAAAAAACAAGCAGCTATTCCATCACTTTTGGCAGTAAGTGCGGTGCATCATCACCTTATTGCTGAGGGAATTCGTACCAACTGTGGCTTAGTCATTGAAACGGGTGAAGCACGAGCAATTCACCATTTTGCTACACTTATTGGTTATGGAGCCAATGCTATTAACCCTTACTTAGCATTTGAATCTATTGAAGATATGCGTAAACGTAAGATGATTGATGAAAATATTACCCATGATCAAGCTATTGAAAATTATATCGTTGCTATTGGTAAGGGTATTTTCAAAATCATGTCTAAGATGGGAATTTCAACTATCCGTTCTTATACAGGAGCACAAATTTTTGAAGCAGTGGGTCTCTCACAAAATCTTGTTGATAATTACTTTAAAGGGACACCAACACGCCTTGAAGGTATCGATATTGACACTATAGAAGAAGAGACGCTTCTTTGTCATGCTATTGCCTATCCTCAAGAGATAATCGAAGCAAATGATCTTCCTGTTGGAGGTCATTTTGCTTACCGTCAGCGTGGAGAGAACCATCTCTTTACTCCAGAGACTATCTTCTTACTGCAAAACTCAACAAAAAACAGTGACTATGCAATGTACAAACAGTATGCTAAGTTAATTGATGAACCCCAAGAGTCTTTTGTAACACTTCGTGCACTTCTTGATTTTAAGAAACTTGATCCTATTGATATTGATGAGGTAGAGTCTGTAGAGAGTATTATTACACGTTTTGCTACGGGGGCTATGAGTTATGGCTCTATCTCCGAAGAGGCACATACGACACTCTCTATCGCTATGAACTCTATTGGAGCGAAAAGTAATACGGGTGAAGGTGGAGAAGATGCCTCACGGTTTGGTACAGATAAGAACTCAAAAATCAAACAAGTAGCCTCAGGACGTTTTGGCGTTACTGCTAACTATCTTGTAAACTCTGAAGAGATTCAGATTAAATTAGCGCAAGGTGCAAAACCAGGTGAAGGTGGACAGCTCCCTGGTCATAAGGTAGATGAGATTATTGGTCGTACACGACACTCAACACCGGGTGTTGGACTAATCTCTCCACCTCCACACCATGACATCTACTCTATCGAAGATTTGAAACAGTTGATACATGATCTTAAAAATGCCAATGTTAGCTCTCGTATCAATACAAAACTTGTATCTGAAGTGGGGGTTGGAACTATTGCTGCGGGTGTTGCAAAAGCACACTCTGATGTTGTTCTGATCTCTGGTTTTGATGGGGGGACAGGAGCTTCTCCACAAACATCTATCAAGCATGCGGGTCTGCCTTGGGAACTAGGTCTTGCTGAAACACACCAAACCCTTGTTAAAAATGGTCTTCGCTCACGTATTGTTGTACAGACTGATGGTCAGCTACGGACAGGCCGTGATGTTGCTATCGCAACCTTGCTAGGTGCTGAAGAGTGGGGTGTTGCTACTGCCGCACTTGTTGTTGAGGGCTGTATTATGATGCGTAAGTGTCACCTTAATACCTGCCCTGTAGGTATTGCAACACAAGATAAAGAGCTACGTGCTAAATATACAGGTAAGCCTGAACATGTTGTTAATTATATTAAATTTATCGCTCAAGATTTACGTGAAGTGATGGCAGAACTTGGATTTAGAACGATTAATGAGATGGTTGGTCGCACTGATAAGCTTAAAGCTCGTGAAGGTGTAAGTCACTGGAAAGCGAAACACCTACAACTAAATCGTCTGCTTCATAGAGTTCACTTAAGAAGCGATGATACAGCACATCAGACTATTGAGCAAGATCATAATTTAGCAATTGCTCTTGATAATGAACTTATCTCATTAGCAAAACCTGCTCTTGAGAGTGCAAAAGCTATCAAAGAAGAGATAAAGCTTAGAAATATTAACCGTACTGTTGGAACGATGCTCTCAGCTGAGATGACACGCAAGTATGGAGAAGATGGACTGAGTGACGATACGATTTACTTTAAAGCTACAGGAAGTGGTGGACAGAGTTTTGGTGCTTTTGTTAATAGTGGTATTACGTTTGAAGTAGAGGGTGATGCCAATGACTATTTTGGAAAAGGACTCTGTGGCGGTAAGCTAATCTTATATCCACCGTCAAATGCAAGTTATGAAGCAAACGAGAATGTTATACTTGGTAATGTCTCTTTTTATGGTGCTACAAGTGGTGAATCATATATTTATGGTCTAGCAGGCGAGCGTTTTGCGGTACGTAACTCAGGAGCTAAGGTTGTCGTTGGTGCTATTGGCGATCATGGTTGTGAATATATGACTGGTGGTAGAGTTGTTGTACTAGGTGAAATTGGTAAGAACTTTGCAGCGGGTATGAGTGGTGGTATTGCTTATATCTATGATGAGCATAATAAACTTGCTCAAAGAATCAACAGAGGTATGGTTGATTTAGATAAGATTGAGACAGATGAAGATGAGGATGAAGTCAAAGGTATGATTGAAAATTATATTACTTATACATCTTCAAAAGAGGCTTCAATAATTTTAGAAAATTGGGAAACAAGTAAAGATAAATTTATTAAGGTTATGCCAGTAGATTACAAACGCGTACTTGCACATCAAAAAAGAAGAAAAGATGAGCAAGATGTTACAGCACATCAAAGCGCTTAAGGGAGTTGGATTATGGGAAAAATAACAGGATTTAAAGATTATGAAAGACGCAATTTTACTCTTGAGCCAGTTGCGCAGAGAATAAAGCATTCTAATGAGTTTACGACACCTTTAAGTAAAGAAGATATGGAGTTTCAAGCTGCACGTTGTATGGACTGTGGTGTTCCATTTTGTCATAGTAATTATGGTTGCCCCCTAGGTAACTTAATACCTCAATTTAATGACCAAATCTATAGAGATAAGTGGGAAAATGCCTTTCGTTCACTAATGAGTACCAATAACTTTCCAGAGTTTACCGGTCGTGTTTGTCCTGCAATTTGTGAGACGGCTTGTGTTCTTGGTATGAATGATGATGCAGTTAGCATTAAAGGCATTGAGTACGCTATTATCGAAAAAGCCTATAAAAAAGGGTGGATGAAACCTCAAATACCTAAAAAACGTACAGGTAAAAAAATAGCGGTAGTTGGTTCAGGTCCTGCAGGATTAAGTGTAGCAAATCAGCTCAATAAAGCAGGGCATAATGTGAGTGTTTATGAGCGCGATAAGCGTATTGGCGGTTTAGTGCGCTATGGTATTCCCAACTTTAAACTTGATAAAAAAGATGTAGTGCAACGTCGTGTTAATATAATGAAAGAAGAGGGTATAGACTTTATCACTAGTGCTCATATTGGTGTAGATATTCCTTTAAAAACACTTCAAGATAAATATGATGCTGTGGTGCTTTGTGGCGGAGCTTCTTTACCTCGTGATTTACCAATACCAAATCGTGATGCTAAGGGTGTTCATTTTGCTATGGAATTTTTATCTCAATGCAATAGTCGTATTGAAGGTGAAGAGATATCAAAAGAGAAAGAGATTTTAGCTACAGGTAAGCATATTGTTGTTATCGGTGGCGGTGATACAGGAAGCGACTGTGTAGGAAATTCTGTACGTCAAAATGCTGCTTCTATTACGCAAATAGAGTTGATGCCAAAAGCACCATTAGAGCGCACCGATGCAATGCCATGGCCACACTATCCACGTGTATTTAAACTCTCAACCTCACAGGCAGAGGGTTGTGAAATGGACTTTAATATCCTTTCAAAATCTTTTATTAAAGATGATGAAGGTAATGTAAGTGGTATTAACTGTGTACGAATTGAGTGGGGCGACAAAGGTTTTACTGAAATTGAAGGTACTGATTTTGTTTTAAAAGCAGATTATGTCTTTTTGGCAATGGGATTTTTGGGACCAGAACAGAGTGGTGTTATTGAAGAACTTTCACTAGAAACTGACCAACGCAGTAATATTGTCACTACAGATTATTTAACATCAGTTGAAGGTGTCTTTAGTGCAGGTGATATGCGTCGAGGACAATCTTTGGTTGTTTGGGCTATTTATGAAGGTCGTGAGTGTGCCATCGCTGTAGATGAGTACTTATCTGATAAACCTACAATGCTTAATGCACGAAGCCAATCCCTCTACGAAAAGCGTTAACTTCCTTTACTGCCTTAGGGCAGTAGGGGAGTTTAAAATTGAATCATTCCATCAACAGGAGATGAGGCAGTTGCGTAAGGACGTTTAGCGATACGTCCTGCAAGATAGCTCATACGACCTGCTTGGACTGCATGTTTCATTGCTTCAGCCATAATCATTGGGTTTTGGGCTTGAGCGATTGCAGTATTGGTTAAAACACCCTCCGCGCCTAACTCCATAGCATAGGCTGCATCACTAGCACAACCAATTCCTGCATCTACAATCACAGGTACTTTAACTGCGTCTCGAATAAAGACAATATTGTAAGGGTTTTGAATACCTAAGCCTGAGCCAATTGGTGCTGCCAAAGGCATAATCGCATGAGCGCCAGCATCTTCTAAACGACGCGCCATAATCGGATCATCTGAGGTATATGCCATAATTGTAAAACCATCTTTTGCTAAGACTTCACATGCTTTGATTGTCTCTAAAACATCAGGGTAGAGGGTTTTTTGAGTATCACCGATCACTTCAAGCTTGATAAGATCAATACCCGTTGCTTCACGAGTGAGACGAAAAGTTGTAATTGCTTCTTCGGCAGTTACACAACCTGCTGAGTTTGGTAAGAATTTTACATTTGTTCCTGCAAAGGTGTCACGTAGATTTTCTTTATCAGGATCGGTGATATTAAGACGGCGTACCGCTACAGTAATAAGTTCAGAACCACTTGCAAGAGTAGCCTCTTTTGTGGTTTCAAAATCTTTGTATTTTCCACTACCGACGATAAGACGGCTTCCAAGTTCATATTTTCCAATTTTTAAAATGTTATCCATGGCAATTGCTCCATTATTTAATTGATGAATTTATAGCATAGTGAGACTGTAAAAACTCTTTATTTTAAGAGTTCTGTTATAGTTTCAGGTAAAAGTGTATGTTCTATATCACTTTATAGGGTTTTGAGACTTTCTATAAGATCATTGGGTGTCATGGCGTAGGTGTTACATGTAAGGCTTAGTGCTGCTTTTGTGTGGGCTAAAGATGCATGGATGGCTGCGTCAAGAGGAGTAATCCCTTGTGCTAAAAGTGCTCCTATCATACCAGCAAGAACATCACCACTTCCTCCTTTAGAGAGAATATTATTACCATGAGGATTGATAAAAAATTGCCTATCTTTGCCAATAATAACATTGGCACCTTTAAGTAAAAGGGTGATGTCTGGGTATAACTCACAAAAGTGTTCAAGATATTTAAAACGGTTGTTTTGGAGGGTTTCAATGCTGATATCACCTAATCCACATGCCTTATAAAGCAGAGTAAACTCTTTGGGGTGGGGTGTAAGAATGAGCTCTTCTCGTTTTAAAAGTTCCAAGAGCATAGGATGTGAAAATATATCTGCATCAATAATCAATGGGCTCTCTTTAGCTAAAAAATCGTTTAGCTCATTTTCAGAAAATTCTTGTCCAAGACCCATTCCTAAAGCAATAGCGCTTGTATTTGAAGGTATAAAATGAGATTGCATCAGCTCATAAGGGATAGTGACATTTTCATTTGAAACTAGAGTTACCAATCCTGCTCCAAATCGTAAAGCAGCCAAGGCAGTGATGACAGCCGCACCCTCTTTTTCTCCACAAACAACACTTAGATGCCCGTAGCTTCCTTTGTGAGAATTTTGAGCATTGCGGTGGGGTAGATTGAGATCATCAAGATCTAAGAGTTGCCATGAAGATTCTACCTCATACAGATGACGAGAAATGCCTAAATCAAGGACACGAATTTCTCCTACCATCTCTTTTGCTTTATCGCTGTACATACCCCGTTTTAATGCCCCCATAGTGAGTGTAATATCAGCTCTAAAACTAGAATCTTCTAAAGTACCATCAAGATGTAGTCCTGAGGGCATATCGCAAGCAATTTTTCTAGCATCAATGCTATTCATTTGCTGGAGTAGTATTTGGGTCTTATCGTTAAAAGTACCTGAAAACCCACTTCCAAAGAGTGCATCCACGATAATATCGCAAGGCTCTAAGGTGTCAATAATGTTTACATGTAAGGCATTAGCACGACGTAGTTGCAGGTGACACATAGGTGATTTTACTCCAAAGGGCATAATAATAGATACCTCATAATCTATCATTAAAAGCCGCGCTAAAACAATACCATCAGCACCATTGTTTCCTGCGCCACAGACGATAATGATTTTATCTTCATCATTATGATGAGATCGAATATAATCTGCCATGCCATCAGCAGCATGTTCCATTAAAATATCTTCGCTAAGTTCGAATTGTTTGTAACATCGCTTATCTAGCGAAGCTACTTCATTATAAATGTTTTGCATCTGTTATTATAACTTACAGATGCGAAGAAGCAAAGATTTTGTGAGCAGATTACTTTTAAACAAACACATTTGGCTATAATCTTTCTTATGAACTGTAATTATCAAGAAATTGCCAAAGAGACGCTCGCTATAGAAGGTAATACACTTTTAGAAGCATCGAATCTTATAGAAAAAGAGATTGAACATGCTGTTGAGGTTATACTTACATGTAAGGGTAAGCTTATCATTACAGGTGTAGGAAAATCAGGTTTAATAGGTGCTAAGATGGCAGCTACTTTTGCTTCAACAGGGACACCTAGTTTTTTTCTTCATCCTACTGAGGCGTTGCATGGTGACTTAGGCATGATAGATTGTCACGATGTTGTTATTGCTATTAGCTATAGTGGTGAGAGTGAAGAGCTTAGTAAGATATTGCCACATATCAAGCGTTTTGATATTCCACTTATTGGTATGACACGTGATAATAGCTCAACTTTAGGACAATTTAGTGATATTATTATACCTTTACATGTAAAGCGTGAGGCTTGTCCTTTAGATATTGCGCCAACAAGTTCTACGACCTTAACTTTAGCACTTGGTGATGCTTTGGCTGTCTGTTTGATGAAAGCACGAGATTTTGCCAAAGAAGATTTTGCTTCATATCATCCAGGTGGGAGTTTAGGACGACAACTCTTTGTGAAAGTGAAAGATTTAATGCGAACGCAAAATCTTCCTATAGTAAGGCAAGATACATCACTCAAAGATGCAATTGTTGCTATTAGCGAGGGACGTTTAGGCACCGTTTTGATTGTTGATGATGAGAATACGCTTATTGCTTTGGTAAGTGATGGTGATATACGTCGCGCACTTATTCAAAAAGATTTCTCCTTAGAACACTCAGTAATGACTTATGCAACGTTGCATCCTAAAACTTTAGATGATGCTACAATCTTAGCAAGCGATGCCTTGGTGATGATTGAAAATTATAAAATTCAACTTCTTATCGTAACAGATAAAGATAAAAAAATTCAAGGGGTGCTTCATCTGCACGATCTTGTGGAAGCAGGTATAAAATAATGATGCGATTAAATAAATTTATTGCCCATTACTCAACATATTCACGTCGCGAGGCGGATAAAGTCATTCAAGATGGTTATGTTAAAGTTGATGGTGAAATTCAGACAAATCCTGCAACACAGGTAGATGAAACACGTGTTGATGTCTGGGTAAGTGGAAAACGTGTTGCGCTTAATGAAAAATATACGGTGATTGTTTATAATAAACCAAAGGGTGAACTCGTTACCAAAAATGACCCTAAGGGTCGTCGTATTATCTATGATACACTTGATAAAAAGTTTAAACATTTTATTCCTGTAGGGCGTTTGGATTATGCTACTGAGGGTCTGCTTATTATGACCGATGCTTCGCGTATTGCGACGGCATTAATGACCTCAGGTTTAGAGCGAATATATAAGGTGAAAATCAAAGGGCTTGTAAGCGAGGCAATGGAATCAGCCATGAAAAATGGATTGAATCTTGATGATGCTACCGCAGGTGGACATAGTGAAAGTGAGGTTGTAGGTATGAATTTTGCTCCCTTTTATGCCTATCAGATTCAAAAAAATAAACCTGATTATTCAGTATTGAAAATTGCTATTGGTGAGGGGCACAATCGTGAAGTACGTCGCTTTTTTGCACATTTTGATGCAGAAGTAGCTGATTTGAAACGTCTTAGTTTTGGTGGTATTGAGCTCAATAATTTGCCAACAGGTAAGACACGATATTTAGATCGTGGTGAATATACAAAATTACGTGCATTTTTAAAAGAAGAGGGGATTAAATGAAAACAATGAAATTTCCAACGAGTCATAAGACGCAGTTGATGGATATTAGCAAAGAAGTAACCGAATTTGTCATTGAAAGTGGTGTGAAAAGTGGTATTTGTGTGGTCTTTACCCCGCATACAACCTCTAGTGTTTTTCTTTTTGAAAATCAAGATCCTGCACTTCGACGTGATCTGCTTAATGCACTCTCATTAATCGCACCAAGTGATATCCAATACCATCATACGGGTGATAATGCTGCTGCACATCTTAAAAGTTCACGTATGGGCTGTTCTGTTACTATTCCTGTAGCTGATGGTCGTCCGATATTTGGAGAGTGGCAGGGTCTATTTTATGGTGAGTTCGATGGTCCTCGTCAAGAACGTGAGGTTATTATCAAAGTACTTTCGGACTGATTTTTGGCTGATTTCACCTACCTTTTGCGTCCAAAAACCTTTGATGCTATGCTAGGTCAAGATCACTTAAGTGCGCCTAATGCCCCTTTGCGTATTCTCTGTGAAAAAGGGGAGTTGGGACATAGTTTTTTTCATGGTCCTCCTGGTTCGGGTAAAACTACTATTGCTCGTATTATTGCTGATGTAATGGGACTTCCTTTTTATGAATTTAATGCCACTTCACTTAAAATAGAACAGCTTCGCAAGATTTTTGAGCAGTATAAAAATACCCTGCAAAGGCCTCTGCTATTTATAGATGAGGTGCACCGCTTAGCAAAAAACCAACAAGAAGTTCTCCTGCCTGTTATGGAAAATAACTCTGTGTTAGTACTAGGTGCTTCGACTGAAAATCCCTACTTTTCTCTTACAGCAGCGATGCGTTCACGCTCACTTTTATTTGAGCTCAAAGCTATTAATACTAACGCACTGCAAGAGTTGTTAGTTCTTACATGTAAAGAAGCCTCACTAGAGCTTGACGAGGATGCCTTGGAGTATCTTATTCATGGTAGTGGTGGTGATGCAAGAGCTATGTTAAAGCTTTTAGAGTTTGCTTCTTCAATATCCTTACATGTAAGTCTAGATATTTTAAAACAGTTACGTCCTACAGCTTTAAATGATGGTAGCTCTGAAGCTACAGTCCATTATGATTTAGCGAGTGCGATGATAAAAAGTGTTCGAGGGAGTGACGCAGATGCGGCGGTCTATTATTTAGCACGCCTTATTGAAGGTGGAGAGCCTCCTGAATTTATAGCTAGACGTTTAGTGATACTAGCGAGTGAAGATATTGGCAATGCAAATCCCCAAGCCTTAACCTTAGCTACTTCATGTATGAGCGCAGTAAGTCGTATTGGTTACCCAGAAGCACGAATTATTCTCTCTCAAACTATCATTTATCTTAGTGGTTCACCTAAGTCAAATAGCGCTTATATAGCAATTAATGAGGCACAAAAAGCGATACAAAATGGGGAGATTTTAGAGATTCCTAAAACCATACAGCAGTGGAATAAAGATTATAAATACCCTCATGATTATGGAGGCTGGGTAGAACAAACATATCTAAGCAAGCCACTTAAATTTGTGAATTTAAAAGATGCAGGTTATGAGGGGAAAATGAAAAAGTGGTTTGAGGGATTGCGATTCAAGAAGACCTGCAAAGCAATAGCCAACCCAATATGATGTTTAAATTTTATCATGCTCAAAAGTATTAGAAATTGGTACTAGTACACTATAAAATCTAAATTTTCGTATAAGTGGTATGATTTTTGCTTTAAACAATATTAAAAGAGATATTATTATGGCACCAAGATATAGAGTCACCTTAACAAAGCAAGAGAGACAAGAGTTAAGCGACATTTCAAAAAAAGGTAAAAGAGCCGCAAGAACAGTGCTGTTATCAAGAGCATTGC
>JAYEPE010000248.1:0-2136 GCA_034723735.1 Campylobacterota bacterium
AATCTTCTGTATATCATCCAGCCGTGAACCATCAGTATTGCTAAATAGCCATAGAGAATGTTTTTTTCTTGCCTTAGTCATCAATTCCTGTATGTAAGGCATTGCACCTTTCATAATTGGAATTGTTCTTTTTCTGTACTTATTCTTCGTTTTACTAGTTGTACTCTTAGTTACACTACGCTCAATCGATATAGTAGGCTTTATTAATTTGTCACCAAAAGTCCTCCCAACAAACTCCCTATAGAAGCTGCTTTGAAGCATTTTTTTGACATTGAAAATGTGTCCCGTTTGGGCAGCATTTTTGTTTTGGATACACGTGGTATCTGACTTAACTATGTTCGTTGGCTCTGACTATTATTCTTTGTGCTTCTGAGACGTTCCCTGTCACGCTGGGAAAGCGAATTGGTTCTTGCTTGTCTGACGGGCAAGATGATTTACAGAATCCACATAAGCGGTTGTAGTTATTGGTGCTGTTTTTGTATTTGTAGTTGTCTATGTATTGTTCAGTAGTTCAATGCCGCCGTTGAAATTGGCTAAGCTCGGTAGAAGTTTCTGATTTTAAGACGGAGTTGCAGAGACATTAGATATAATGTTTTTTGCATAAAAAAATGTAGCATCTAATGATGCTGCAACTCTCTTTGTTTCACCTCCAAGTAAATTTTCATATGATTATGCATCTGCTGATGCACCTTTTTGAGATGTAAGCCACGCCAACACCTCCGCCTGTTTATATAGTATCTTTGAAGAATTCGGCACACAATAGAAAGGTAGACCATTCTTTCTCATCTCAAGTTTGATGTCTCCATTGTGTATAATTTCAATTATTTTTCTCTACCAACAAGAACAAGCCCTCATGCATTTCTACATCAGACTATTATTGATTTAGAAATATTCGTGTAGTGGTAGTTGAAATAAAAGAGAAAACATGATATTATTCATGTTGACTGACAAAAGTATAATAGAATTAAAAATAAAAGTCAACATATAATTATACATGTTTACTTAAAGGACTCGAAAATGACAGATAAACAAATTCAAAATATGAATGTTTTGAGAGAAAAGATTGAAAAGAATTTTCCAAATACAAAGATTGTTACACTTAATGATTTAACTAAGAATATTGCCAAAGTATCTAATGTAAGAGTAAGAGCATGTACAATAGATAATTATCATGAAATAGGTGTAGATTCTATTGATGAAAAAGGTGTCTTACATATTCTAGATACTCAAAAGCAGTATTCAAGTGCTAATAAGAGTGCTATTGAATCGCAAAGATTACATAAGGGCGATTTAATATTTGGGTATAGAGGAAAAATGGGAAAAGTTGGATTAGTTACTGAAGAGTTTAAAACTCCTGTTGTTACCAACAATGGAATGATTAGGATTACATTCGAAGAAGATCGATTAGAAGAGACTCCCCAGTATGTACAAACATACCTATCTAGTAAGCTTATAAGCACATATCTCAACAGTATGCTTGATAATAGAAATGGAAAGAAAGTATTGTATGTATCAACAATAGAAAATCTTCCAATACCGTACTTTGAAGAGATGGGTGGTATATCAAAATTCACTACTATGTTAACTAAACGAAAGAAGATGTCGCTTGCAGTAAGATCTCTTATAGAGGAAGCCCAAACGCTTTTAGAAATCTACCAAGATATGGAAAGTGAATCAATTACATTGCAAACGCTTTCTTTAGAAGAGTTGAGCTCCATAAATAACGACGATCATAATAAAGAAAAAGCTCTTAATCAAATAACAACAAAGCTTCAAATTCTCAAAAAACATCAATCTTCTAAAAATATCTTGTCTATGGAGTTTATACCTCCATCTGTTTAATAGGGTACGATTACGCTTTTAAAAAAGTAAATAGTTGAGTGGAAACGTTTCCACTTTTCTTCTAGTGGTGTTCCAAAATCTACAGGTATAGCAACATTATAAAAAATTATTGACTTTTTATCATCTCATTACACTCTCTTACACTCCTATTTCATAATACTCTCAATGTAAGCACCAAGTAAACCCCATCTAGCCAAGTAAACAAAAGTATTTTTCCAACTAAATTTATTCTTTAAAAAGCCTATATTCAGGGCTTTTTAGATAAAATACAAGTATGAACCAAGAAGCAATTAC
>JAYEPE010000249.1:0-2130 GCA_034723735.1 Campylobacterota bacterium
TAACATCACTTGAATTAAGGACATCATCACCAGCAGCACCTGTAATTGCTGAAGTACCTGTAAAAGTATTCAAATCTTCAGATGCTGTTTGAACCAAAGCAATAGCAAATGTAGTACCTGCTGTCATTGTTTTTTCTAAACCACGATCTAAATGTAGAATAGCCGTAGAGAGAGCACCACCCTGTGTGAGGGTACCATCAATTTGTGTGATTGTGTAATCACCAACACCATCGATACGGATTGTATCACCTTGTGCCAGACCTTGATTAGAAATATCCAACGAAGTAATAGCTGTACTCATATAGAGCACCGTAGCATCTTTTACAAGTGCAGCATCCAAGGCATCAGACCCTTGATTACCTACCTGAGCAATATCTGTTTTAGAAGCAATATTACCAATCGCAAGACTTTGTGTATTACCGATAGATGCACTAATGGTCTGATTGGAGTAAGCACCAACCTGGTATGACTTGTTGGTGTATGTACCCGAAAGAAGTACCTGACCGTTAAACGAAGTCGTTTTAGCAATGTTGTCAAGCTGTTCAAGAAGACGGTTAACATCTTTTTGGATCGCTTCACGTGATGTAGCATTCTGTGTATCAGAAGCTGCCTGAACCGCTTTCGTTTTGATCGTGTCAAGAATTTTTAACTGTTCATCCATCGCTTTGTCAGCTGTCTGGATAACACCAATCGCATCACCTGCATTTGCGATCGCTTGACCAAGCGAGTTTGCCTGTGAACGGAGTGAATCTGCAATCGTCAAACCTGACGCATCATCAGCAGCCGTGTTAATACGAAGACCTGAGCTCAAACGAGCCAGTGATTTGTCCAACTCACGATTTGTTTGCGTTGTCTTTGTCCATGCGTCCATTGCCGCAATGTTTGTGTTAATTCTGAAACCCATGATAAATCCTTTTATCGAAAAGAGCGTTTTGCTCTTTAGTTAATTTTTCAGCGTCCTTGCTGAATTAAGAGTATTATCGGCGCTTTAAAAAAAAGGTTTAACACTTTTCGAATTTTAAATTTTAAATTTTGAATTATTCAGTTTATCCATATGCTACAATTCATATTATGGAAACACAAAAAGAAATTTTAAATTTTCTAAAAGAGCATAAGTATTATCTGGAACATCACTTTCATGTTAAGACAGTAGGTTT
This sequence comes from Campylobacterota bacterium, assembly GCA_034723735.1. Lineage (GTDB taxonomy): Bacteria > Campylobacterota > Campylobacteria > Campylobacterales > Sulfurimonadaceae > S010-53. Next base: position 1,158 of record JAYEPE010000249.1, read on the forward strand.
GTTTGGTTCTTTTGCAAGAAATGAACAAACCAAAGACAGCGACGTAGATTTGCTGATTGACTTTAATGACGACATTACAAAGACCTTCACTTTAAAGCAATCTTTACGCCAATACTTTTCAGATGCGTTTGGACGTGGAGTTGATATCGCCAGTGAGAAATTTCTCAAACCTTATGTGAAAGAGTATATTCTAAAAGATGTGCTCTATGTCTGACGATATAAAAGTAAAACTCAACTTACTTACTCTTCTAGAAGCAGTCGAAAAGATAGAGTTGTACTCCAAAGACTTTAAAAGTGCAGATGATTTTTTTCGTGATTCAAAAAGTTTTGATGCGTCGATGATGCAGTTTATTGTCATTGGCGAAGTGATTGATAAACTTGATTCGGCATATAAAACATTGCACAGCGATATCCCCTGGCAGGAGATCAAAGATTTTCGTAATGTCATAGCTCACGACTATTTCGGTCTCTCAGCCTACGATATTTGGGAAATCATTCAAGACCATTTACTTCCATTACGATATGACCTTCAAGTGCTCGTTGAACAGTTATAAAAACATAAAAACAACTTGTGTAATTTACACTGAAATCTAATATTAAAGACTATATAACAAAACAACTGCTTCAGACTTCTAAAAAAAATTTCTGCTAAACTTCCACTTTTTATCGCTAACATACTATATATATAGAAAAAGCTCTTTGCTCTTTGAGTTTGGACTCCTGCCTTCGCAGGAGTGACAGAGGAGTCAAGTAATTACAGGGATTGATGCATTGAAACTGATTATTGTTGAGTCACCGGCTAAAGCACGTACGATCAAAAACTTTTTAGGTAAAGGGTATGAGGTTATTGCCTCTAAAGGGCACATCCGTGATCTTCCCAAGTCACGTTTTGGGATCAAGGTTGAGGGTGAGACGCTGACGCCGGAGTATAGTGTCGCGAAAGAGAACGCTGCCACGGTCAAAGAGATCAAGA
>JAYEPE010000250.1:0-2127 GCA_034723735.1 Campylobacterota bacterium
GGAATAGGGGTCGGGTTATAATTATAACTACGATATAATACAAAAGAGAAAATTTAAAGGTTAAAATTGCCAAGAAGATTAAGAGTCGATATGGTTGGATATTATCATGTGCTCAACAGAGGAGTGGAGCAGAGAAAAATATATAAAGATGATGAAGATTTTCTTAGATTTTTAAAAATTGTTTGTGATGCCTCAATGCTCTTTGAAGTTAATGTACACTCTTATGTTTTAATGAACAATCACTATCATCTTTTGATTGAGACTAAAAAAGAGAATCTTTCAAAATATATGAAACAGATTAATGCAACCTATGCCATCTATTTCAATAAAAAATATAAAAGAAGTGGTTATCTTTGGCAGGGGAGGTATAAGTCTTGGTATGTAACCGATGAAGCATATCTATATACTTTAATACGATATATTGAGAACAATCCAATTAAAGCAAAAATAGTAAGCAGACTTGGCAAGTACAAATTTAGCTCCTATAATGCATTTGTAAAAAAAGATAGAGCAGTAGAGTGCATAAAAAATTCTATAATGTTTGAGCAGTTTGAGATCATCAAAGATATGGAGGAATTTTTTGAGTTAAGTGTAGATGATGATATGCTATTGGAAATCAAAAAAAGCTCTAACCTTGTTATTGCATCCATTAAAAATGAAGAGAGTAGTACTAAAAAATTAAGGGGTATCTTTAAAAAAGAGAAAAATAGAGATAGTGCAATATTTAAAGCCTATAAAGAAGGGTGTACTCAAACAGATATAGCAGAGTTTTTAGGTCTATCTCAAGCAAGTGTCAGTAAAATCGTAAAAAAGATGAAAGATGAGTTGTAGTTATAAAGTGGGTTTAGATGGCTGATGATCAGGAAAAGACCGAAGAGCCCACCCCCAAGAAAATAGAAGATTCCCGAAAAGAGGGGAATGTTCCAAAAAGTCAAGATACATCAGGTGTATTCTCGCTATTTTTCGCCATTTTAGCCGTACTGATGCTTTTTAGCTTTATAGCCGATAGAGTGTTTAATTTATCACGTTACCTCTTCTCACTGCACGGTACTCCAATTAATCAAGAAAATATGATGGATTTGGCGTTAACGATGATGACAGAGTTTTTGATTATTGTACTGCCACTCTCCATTGTTGTTGCTATCTCTGGTGTTATAGGAGGAGTGGCACAGTTTGGATTTCTCTTTACAACTAAACCGCTTATTCCCGATTTAAAAAAACTTGACCCAATTAAAGGTCTTGGAAATCTATTGTCACTAAAAAAGCTTATTGAAGGGGCAAAAATTACCTTTAAAGCGTTAGCTACGATGGGAACAGGTTTTATCTTCTTCTTTTTCTTTATTCAAGAACTACCAACTGTAGCACTCTTCCCTCTTATGGATCAATTAGACTGGGTAAAAGATAAGATGATTATTATCGCTTTGGTCATGTTGTTGGTTCTTGCAGTATTTGCATTAATTGATTTAGTTATTGTTCGTAAACAGTACTTTGACAAGCTTAAAATGAGTAAGCAAGAGGTTAAAGATGAGATGAAAAATATGGAAGGTGACCCGCACATTAAAGGAAAAATACGTCAAATTCAGATGGAAGCTGCACGAAAACGGATGATGTCAGAAGTTCCTGATGCCGATGTGGTCATTACCAACCCAACGCATTATGCCGTAGCGATAAAGTACGATAATGAAAAGCATCGTGCCCCTGTAGTTATTGCTAAAGGGATGAACAACATTGCCATACAGATTAAAAAGATTGCTAGAGAAAATGGTGTTCATATTGTACAAAACCCACCTTTAGCACGTTCACTTTATGCAGAAGTTGATGTTGAAAAGCCTATTCCTGAAGAGCTTTTTGCTGCAGTAGCTGAAGTATTAGCGTATGTCTATAAGATGAATAAGAATTAAAGAGAACTACATGCAACTTCAATTAGTGCGTAGGTTTAGTCTATCTCAATCTCTTCAAGATTAGCATACTCTTCATCTGTATACAGTCTTGAAACAGCAATAAATCGCACTCCCAATGGAATTTCAATAGAAAAACTAGAGCCGCGTCCCTCAACAACATCTATTGTTAAATGAGTGCCTTTCATATATTCAAACTGCTCAGGTGACATGAAAAATTCACAGCCAT
>JAYEPE010000251.1:0-10756 GCA_034723735.1 Campylobacterota bacterium
ATTACATTTTCTCTTGGATAGACCTGATTTATTTAAAAAGATTTTAAAAACCATAGATTATATTCCAGAAAATATACCCGATATGGCAAAAAAAACTGGCAATACTCAAATATTGGAAATAATTAGTTATGAAAAATTATTAAATCGCCAGCTAAAATATATAAATGATGTAAAAATAGTCACAAGTTTTTTAGCTGATAAAGATATTGATGTGGATTTGTTCATGGAAGATCTAAAACAAAAATTCAATATGATTAGAACTGTATCCATAGACTTAAAACATCACTTGTTTAATAGTACAATAGTAGCATAAAAGGTTGATGTATGATTAAAATTGAAAATGTCAATAAATATTTTTACAGAGGTGAAGAGCGAGAACTTCACGCACTCAAAGATATAAATCTTAGTATAAAAAAAGGGGAGTATTCTCTACTTACTGGGCCTTCAGGTTGTGGGAAGACAACACTTTTGAATGCTATTGGTGCGCTTGATAGCATTGATTCTGGACATATCTACTTAGAAGATAGAGAGATTAGCTCTTTGAGTGAAGATGAACGTACAAAGATTCGTCTTCATGAGATGGGATTTGTTTTTCAGGCTTATAATCTTGTACCTGTTTTAAATGTTGAAGAAAATATTGGCTTTATTATGAAGCTACGTGGCTTTAGTGATGATGAGATTAAAGAACGTGTACTTGAAGTAGCTACTATTTTAGAGATAGATACTAAACTAAAATCTCTTCCAAGTACTCTAAGCGGAGGACAACAACAGCGTGTTGCAGTAGCGCGGGCGGTAGCTGCGAAGCCTAAAATTATCTTAGCGGATGAACCTACCGCAAATCTTGACTCTAAAAACTCTAAAGCCTTGATGGATATGATGCGTTCACTCAATGAAAAAGAGAATATTAGCATTGTCTTTGCTTCACATGATGAGTACGTTTTACAGAGTGTAAATCGGATTATCAAGCTTAATGATGGAGCAATTATTGAAAGCTAAATGGATTGTAGTACTCCTTACATGTAAGCTTTTTTCAGATATTGATTACTCCGTAACGAATACAAATTTTACGATATCTCAAGGCTCTATTTTCCCTAATGATGATACATCTTATCTCTATAATTACGATAGATTACGCCTGCGAGCTGATTATGCGCGCGAAAACTTTTTTGCTACAGTTATTGGTGATGGGGTCAATTATTTAGGTCATGATTATGTCAGTTCACCCACATTTGAATATGTCAAACTTTTAAAATCAGATACCTCTTTTGCAACGCAGAGTAATTATCATGATTATTATGAGGGAAATGTTTATGCTAAGTTATACCGTTTCTATGGAGGCTATGAAGATGAAGACAACCGTGTAGTTATTGGACTTCAAAATATCACTATGGGAGTAGGGCGCATCTGGAATCCTACTAATCTTTTTAATCCTAGAAATGCTTACGCGTTAGAGCCTGATGAGATATTTCCAGTTACAGCTATTAGCTATACTCGTCATATTGGTGATACTTCACATATAACAGTTGTTGCAAGTCAAAAAGAGGATTTTACTTTTAAATATGCGTTGCGATATAAGGCATATTTAGAGTTTGCAGATATCGCTTTAAATTTTGTCAGTTCTGATGAAACCAAGATGGCAGGATATGAGATAGAAGCAAATTTAGCCGACACAGGTATAGAAGTGAGAAGTGAGGGCGCTTATATCGAGAATTCCTTACATATAACACTTGAAGGCATAGAAGAAATAGAATTTTCACAAGGAATTATCGGTGCTGATTATGGCTTTGAAAATGGAATTACACTTACCGTTGAAGCCTTGTACTCCTCACAAAGTTTTGATTATGACGAGATTTTGATAAATATCAATTCTGAAATACTTCCAAATCTTCTCTACTCAAATTTTTATATAGGAAGCTCACTCTTGTATAGTTTCAATCTTTTTTTAGATGGCTCTTTAGGGTATATAGAGAGTTTTAATGATAAAAATTCACGTTATCTTACCCCAGCACTTACATATACACTCAATGATTTTAATACTTTTTCTCTTGGAGCGATGATTCAAAATGGAGCAGATGATAGTGAATTTGGGATGTTTTCAAATAGTTATTATTTTAATTATGTTTTGGCATTTTAGATGAGCATAGTTTATGATAAAATATTAAAAAAATAGATACGAGGAATTAAAATGAGACAGCTTCTGCTCTTGTTGATACTCTTACATGTAAGCTTTACAACATTACTCTTTGCTACTGAAAATCCAGCACCAGCACAAGAAGTAAGCGAAGTAAAAAAGAGTGTAGAGATACAAAAAGAATTTATCCAACTAAGTGATGTCCCCGAACAAGCAGTGAAGACCTTGTTGGAACTCAAAAAGATTACGCTACTACTTACAGAAGAAGATAGAGCTTATGAGATACATTCTGCCTTGCCAGCATATTCTAAATCAATTGATGCTCTTTTAAATGATAAAGTTTATCAAGATCTTGAAGGCGAAAGTATTCGTACACTTCAAAAAATGAGTGCTGATTGGAATGTATATCTAAAACAGCTAAATGAGTGGGAAAAAAGATATAAAGAGCGAATAGTTGTCTATGATACCAATCGTGAAAAACTTGAAAATTACTCTTTGCTTTGGAGTGAAACACATATTAACTCCAATAAAGAGCAAGCACCTCAAGCGATACAAGATCATGTTACTTCTGTTATTATTGAGATTGAAAAACTTAGAAATCACGCAAAGAGTTTTTATGATGAAATTTTAATAGGCTCAAATATTATAACTACAAAAATTCTATTGATTAATGAAGCCTTGCTTTTGATTAAAGAGACAGAAACCATGCTTTCAAACCGTGTTTTTTATCAAAATGAGTTTTCTTATCTCGATGCTTTAGAATTGGAATCTTTTTCACCGATTAAGTATCTTTTGAGTGCTTATACTTCTGCGAAAGAGAAAGTTCAAGAAGCAAATATTTATTTCAAAAGTGATGCAAGTAAACTTTGGTATCTTCTTTTATCTATAGTATTAAATGCTGCTTTTATTGCTTATTTTAACTATCTCTATCGTAAAAAAAAGCTTTTTATTCGAAAAGAGTCCCTGCATAAAAAAACATTCTTCTTTATAGGAAGACCTTTTTCTACTTTTTTTATTTTGATTGTGTTGTGCAATGTAGTTATCTTTCCTGAAGTACCTAAGTCAGTTACTGAGTTTGAACTTTTTATCATACTTATCCCAATTTTTAGAATTTTATTAACTGTAATACCTCATGAAGTTGTACGTCATTTTTATGTCTATTTTGGACTCTACTTTGTATCACTTATAGAAAAAAATGCTATTGGCTATGAGCTTGATAGTAGAACACTCAGTATGCTTTTAAGTGCAGGATTGATTATTTATATCTATTATCTCATACGTGATAAGGTTTTTGAAACTTTAGCAAGACCACTTTTTCAGAAGATGATTTATAGATTTTTAGCATTTTTAATACTTATACTCTTTATCTCTATCGGGGCAGATTTCTATGGTGCGACACAGTTATCTACACGTATAACAGGTGGTACATTCTCTATTATTCATGCTTCTTTGATTTTTTATACCTTAACGATTATCTTAACAGGCTATATTATCATTATTCTACGTCGTCGTATCTCTACTGCTTCAAATATGGTAGAGAAGTTTTCTAAGCGTGTTGAGCGTATGACAGTTATATTGATTAAAATCGGTATGTTTTTGTGGTGGTTTAAGATTGTAACAAAGGTTACAGGTACACATGTGTATCTTGTTGCTTTTGCAAATGATCTTTTGGCATATTCATGGACGATTGCAACAACAACTGTATCAGTCCAATCAATCTTTGATTTTATAATTATTATTATTGGAACATGGTTTGTGGCACGTTTAATAAATACAATACTTCAAGTTGAAGTATTTGCACGTTTCTCACTTCCAAGAGGTTTTCCTACAGCTATTACAACAGTACTTAACTATCTTATTGTTATCAGCGGAACTATTATTGCTCTCTCCTCTTTAGGAATTACACCTGCTCAGTTTACCTTGGTATTTGGTGCTTTGGGTGTCGGTATTGGTTTTGGTTTACGAAATATTATTGCGAACTTTGTTTCGGGAATTATTATGGTTTTTGAGCGTCCTGTTCAGATAGGTGATACTATTGAAATTAATAAAACTATGGGAAATGTTTTGGGCATTGGAGCTCGTTCTAGTACAATTAAGACCTTTGATGGTTCAGAGGTCATTATTCCCAATGCTGACTTTATTGCTAAAGAGATTACAAACTGGACACTTTCAGATGAGCGTCGTCGTAAGGTCTTAGTTTTTAAAGTTGATTTTGATAGTGATATTGATGAGGTGATGGCAATTATGAAAAAAATTGCGATAGAACACCCTAATGTTCTTCAAGATCCTGAACCACTTAGCGCATTTTTAGGTTTTGGTGACTATTATTTGGAATTTAAACTCTACTTTTGGTTAACTGAAAACCTTATAGGGGCTCAGAGTGATATTGCCATTGGGATATATAAAGAGCTTAAAAATGCAGGTGTAAAAATGCCATTACCAAAGCAAGAATTTTTAACTAAAAAATCAGAGGAGTTAGAATGATAAAAATAGGTATTATATTTTTTTTAATGATGACATCATTGTACGCACAAAAGACAATAAATGTATTAACGCGAAATGCGCCAACAACATTCTTTTATTCGGCAGATGGAGCAAAGGCAGGATTTGAACATGATTTAATTATGGCTTTTGCAAAGGAGAGAAACTATAAGGTGAATTTTATAGTCAAACATTCTATCAAAGAGGTTTTTGATGCCTTAGATAAAGATCAGGGTGATATTGCAGCTGCTGGACTTACACAAACAGATGAACGTAGAAAAAAATATTTACTTACGCCTGGTTATTATGAAGTTCAAGAACAGATAGTATGTGGATACAATAAAAAACCTGAAACTCTAAAAGATTTAAAAAAATATAGTATTCAGATAATTACTAAAAGTAGTTATGTTGAGACTATGGAGGGTTTAAAAAAAGAGCACCCTTCTTTAAAATGGAGTGAGCATGAAGGCTATACTACAGAGCATATTTTTGATAAGATAGATAAGAAAAAAATAGATTGTACAATAGCAGACTCAAATATAATCGCTATTAATCGTAGATATTTTCCACACTTACATGTAGCATTTCCTGTAAGTGAAACACGTTTACTTACATGGATATTACCAAAGAAAAGCCACTCTTTTAAGCTAAGTAATGAGATTACACAATGGATGCTTGAATTTAAAAATTCCAAAAAGTATGTGCAAATAAAAGATCGCTATTTCTCCCATATAGAATTTTTTGATTATGTTGATTTGTCTGTTTATCATAAGCGGATCAAAACAGTTCTACCAAAATATATAGACTCATTTCGTAGAGGTGGAAAAAAGTATGGCATTGACTGGCGTTTACTCGCCGCACAAGCCTATCAAGAGTCCCACTGGGACCCTAAAGCAAGAAGTGCTACAGGAGTTCGAGGGATGATGATGCTAACTCTCCCAACAGCTAAAGAGTTGGGAGTTACAAACCGTTTAAATTATCGTCATAGTATCGAAGGCGGAGCAAAATATATGAAAAATCTTTTACGCCGTACTTCTGATGGTGTAAAAGGCAAGCGTGAACGTTATAAATTTGCTCTTGCAGCATATAATGTTGGTATGGGACATGTTTTTGATGCCATTCGTCTAGGAAAAAATATAGATAAAAACCCTTATACTTGGGTCAATATGAAAAAAATCCTACCATTATTGGCAGAACGAAAACATTATAAAACTTTACGTTATGGCTATGCACGTGGAAGCGAACCTGTAAAATATGTAAGACGTATCAACAATTATTATGATATTTTGAAGCAGTATTACAAATAGGTGGAATTTTTATTTTTAGTTAAACTTATAGTTCTTTAAGATGCTTTGGAGTAAAGTTGAGTTAGCTAATTAAAAGGATATATCATGAAATCGTTTGGAAAAACACTTCTTTCATTATCTGCCATAATCGCATTACTTAGTGTACAAGGACATGCTTTTCAACAAGAAGGTGTTGTTGGGGGTAATACTGAGATTGCTATTTATGCATCTCATATGATGCCTGAGGAAGAAGATCAGGATGCTAGAACAACTGTAGGTGCAACTTGGGGATATTTTTTTACAGATAATATTCAAGCAAAAGTAGGTTTTAACCTCTCTGATAGTGGCGGTGAACAAGATTACAGTGTAACACCAGGTCTTGATTTTTATGTAGAGGCATCTCCTACTTTGACACCTTATATTGGTGGCGGTTATTACTACAGTGATCGAAGTGATAATGAAGGTGATCCAATGACAGGGTACAATGCCCATCTTGGTATCAATATCTTTGTGAATGAAAAAACGGCGATAGCACCTGAATACTATTATGTCTCTTATGAATCAGGAGATTTTGAAACAACATTTACAGTGATACAGATGGCCATCAAACTTTTTTTCTAATGCACAAGTAGGATAAAATTTAATATGCAGGTACTTTAATGTGTTTATCGATTCCATCTAAAATAGTAAAAATAGATGATGACAATATGGCAACGGTTGATACCATGGGGGTTAAACGCGAGGTTAGTTTGGATTTAATGGCTGATGAGCTAAGTATTGGAGATTATATTTTAATTCATGTAGGTTTTGCGATGAGTAAAATTGATGAAGCTGATGCACTTGATAGTCTTGAACTTTATAGTGAAATAATTGAAAAGATGGAAGATGATGCTAATTGTGCCAACCGAGAACTTTCATGAGTTTAGAGTTAAAAGAGCTCTACAACGGTTTTAGAGACCCTGAGACAATTAAGGCTTTAGCTCACGAAATTAGCAAAGAAGCTAGAGAGCTAAAAGAGCCTCTATATATTATGGAAGTGTGTGGAGGGCATACTCACACGATTATGAAATACGGTCTTAAACAGCTTCTTCCTGAGAGCATAGACTTTATTCACGGTCCAGGATGCCCTGTCTGTATTATGCCTAAAGAGCGTATAGATCATGCTATTGCTTTAGCGCAGATGCCAGATACTATTTTACTAACCTTGGGGGATATGATTCGTGTTCCAGGATCTCAAACTTCTTTGGCGCAAGAACGAGCTAAGGGTTGTGATATTCGTGCCTTATATTCTCCTATGGATACCATTAAAATTGCACAAGAGAATCCTGATAAACAAATTATCTTTTTTGCTATCGGTTTTGAAACTACGACACCAATGACCGCTTCACTGCTTAAAATTGTAGAAGCAAAAAAGATAAGTAATCTCTATTTTCATATAAACCATGTTTTAGTTCCACCTGCTGTTGATGCCATTATGCAAGGAGGTGAGGCAAAGATAAATGCCTTTATAGGTCCTTCACATGTAAGCGTGATAACGGGTGCTAAAATCTATCTAAGTTTACCAAGCAACTATAATACTCCCGTAGCTGTGAGTGGGTTTGAACCTGTTGATGTGATGCAAGGTATCTTAATGATAGTCAAACAGAAAAATGAAAAGAGAGCTGAGGTAGAGATTCAGTACTCTCGCGCTGTCACTTTTGAAGGCAATACAAAAGCGCAAGAACTCATCAGCCATTATATGCAAGAGAGAAAGCATTTCAGATGGCGCGGAATAGGAGATATCCCTAATAGTGCCTTAGAATTAAAAGTAAAATATGCTCACTTAGATGCAGAGAAAGTCTTTGCAGATATCTTAGAAACTAAACCGATAGATGATCATAAGCTTTGTCTTTGTGGTACGATTTTAAGAGGATTAGCAAAGCCAAATGATTGTAAAGTTTTTGCTACTGCCTGTACACCAAATTCACCACTTGGAAGCTGTATGGTAAGTAGCGAAGGGGCTTGTAATGCTTATTATCGATTTGCGGAGATTTAAATGAAACAGATTCAACTCTCTCACGGCGGTGGTGGTGAAGAGACAAATGACTTAATCACAAAGCTCTTTTATAAACATTTTAATAATGAGATTTTGATAAAAGCCGAAGATGCTGCACTCTTACATGTAAAAGAGACAATTGCCTTTACAACTGATAGTTTTACAGTCAGTCCTATCTTTTTCAGTGGTGGCAATATAGGAAAATTAGCTATTGCTGGAACGGTAAATGATTTGGCTATGATGGGAGCAAAACCGCTCTATCTTAGCTCGGCGTTTATGATAGAAGAGGGTTTTGCTTTTGAAGAGTTAGAGGCAATTGTTGTTAGTATGCGTGATGAGCTTGCTAAATCAGGTGCAAAAATAGTCTGTGGGGATACAAAGGTAGTTCCTAGAGGTACTCTTGATAAAATTTTTATTAATACCTCGGGTATTGGCAGCATTGTAAATGAGACAATTTCCGCGCATAATATTGAAGTAGATGATGCAATTATTGTCTCACGTGATTTTGGACGGCACGGTGCAACTATCCTTGCCGCACGTGAGGGTATTTCACTTGAAAGTGATTTGAAAAGTGACTGCGAAACTCTTTGGCCAGCAGTTAAAGCCTTGCTAGATTCAGGCTTACATGTAAAGGCTTTGCGTGATGCTACACGAGGAGGTTTAGCGGCAGTTTTAAATGAGTGGGCACTTAGTTCTAATGTCTGCATTGAGATTGATGAGGAAAAACTACCTGTTTGTGATGAGGTACAAGGTATTTGCGAGATGCTTGGGTTTGAAGCTTACGATTTTGCTAATGAGGGAACATTTCTTATCGCTTTAGCGGATAAAGATGTAGCCAAAGCCTTAGATATTTTAAGAGATTTTGACTTTACATGTAATGGCACTAAAATTGGAAAAGTCACTACTGAAAAACCTCAAAAAGTCATACTCAATTCTGCTTGGGGAAGTCGCCGTTATTTAGAGCTTCCCAAAGGCGAACTCTTGCCGAGAATCTGCTAATGCATAAGTACTCTTAAGATAATGAAGATATTACTCTTAGGTATTGGAAATATTCTCTTTGGGGATGAGGGAGTAGGGGTTCACTTTATCAATTATATAGAGCGCAAATACTCCTTCGAGGGTAAAAATCAGCTTGATATTATAGATGGAGGAACCTTGGCGCAGTCTCTTATTCCTATTATAGTTGCGTATGATAGAGTGATTATAATTGATACTATTAATGCTCCAAATGTTCAAGCTGGAGAGGTCTATTTTTTTGATTTTGAGAAAGTACCTGAGGCACTCAATTGGCAAGGAAGTGCCCATGAAGTAGAGATGCTTCAAACTTTAACGATGATGGACTTAGCAGGAGACCGTCCCCCTACAATGATTATGGGTGTGGTACCAACCGTTATTGAAATTACAGAGTTTTCACTCTCTAGTGGAGTTAGTAATGCTATCTCTCTTATGGAAGAGACTTTAATCAATTATTTGAAAACATTAGATATCATAGGAGATATAAAAAATGAGCTAGATATAGCAACGATTTTATCAAGCTCGTATCGGTCTTAAGATGAATTTTTCTTTATCAAATATCAGTAAAAAAATAGAAATTAGCGGTATTGTTCAAGGGGTGGGTTTTCGCCCTTTTGTCTATCAGTTAGCCTTGCATTATGATTTAAAAGGCTCTGTGCTTAATAATGCGCTTGGGGTCTGTATTGAGATACAAGGCGAAGCTAAAAATATTGATAATTTTTTAAAATCTTTACAAGAAGAGCTTCCTAGTCTTGCTCGCATCGACACCCTTATTAGTAGCGAGATACCTTCTAAAGCTTATGAAGATTTTAGTATTATTCAGAGTGAAGAAGGTATTTATAAAAAAGCCTTTGTCTCACCAGATATAGCTCTTTGTGATGATTGTCTCTCTGAGATGAATAGTGATAGTGATCGCCGTTATAACTATGAACTCATTAACTGTACACAGTGTGGACCACGCTATAGCATTACAAAAACCTTGCCTTATGATAGAAAAAACACCTCCATGTCTTTTTTTAAAATGTGTGAGTCTTGTGAACGTGAATATCACAATCCACTCAATAGACGCTATCATGCCCAACCCATTAGCTGTTTTGATTGTGGTCCTAAAATTCAACTTTATGATGCTCTAGGTGAGGTCTTACATGTAAGCAATGATGCTATCTTGGTTGTAGCCAAATTTTTAAAACAGGGTAAAATTATTGCCATAAAAGGTATTGGTGGTTTTCATCTAGTTTGTGATGCCTCAAATAAAGAGGCTATTGCACGATTACGAGAACGAAAAAAACGCCCTAAAAAACCTTTTGCAGTGATGTTTGGTGATTTTCATAGCGCTCAAAAAAATGTTACATGCAAGGCACAAGAAGCAGAGTTACTGCAATCAAAAGAGCGTCCTATTGTACTACTTGAGAGAACAAAAGAGAATCATATCGCTGATAATGTAGCCCCAGATATTCACAGACTTGGTGTGATGCTTGCTTATACCCCGATACAACATCTTCTATTTAAATATTTAGATGCTCCTATTGTTGCAACGAGTGCAAATCGTGCAGATGAGCCTATCTATCGTAGTTTTGAGCAGATACGTGATAATTTGTCTGAGGTAGTCGATGCTATTTTAGATGTTAATCGTGATATTGTTAACGCCATTGATGATTCGGTTGTTCAGGTGGTAGCAGGACATCTTCAAATCATGCGTTTAGGTCGGGGATATGCCCCCTTAAGTATGGTATTGCCTTTTCAAACACCTAAGAAAATCTTAGCACTTGGAGCGTGTTCGGCGCGTTTGCAGGATTTTTCACAGACGGA
>JAYEPE010000252.1:0-2120 GCA_034723735.1 Campylobacterota bacterium
TTTTTAATAAGCTTGGCAAAGTTGAACTTCACTTTGCACGTAAAGAGAACCAGCTTTTTCCTTATCTCGAAAAACACGGCTGGACAAGCCCTTCACAAAATATGTGGGCATTTCATGATCAAATTCGTGATGAAATCAAGCAAGCACGCAAAGCCATTAAGGAGGGAGATATTGCATCTATTATTTATGCAACACAGAGCGTTTTTAACTCTTTAGAGCATATTATGCAAGTAGAAGAGCAACGACTATTTCCTAATGCTATGACTATGGTGAGCGAAGAAGAGTTCAAAGAGTTTCGCGAGGGTGACGCTGAAATTGGCTGGATGTTTGATACTCTTCCAACTCCGTATCCTGAAGTAGAGTATATTCATCCAAGTCAAGACACTAAACGTAGAAAACTACCCTTTAATATCGATGATAAGACCCATTATGATGAAGGCTATTTAAGCCCTGCTCAGGTTAATTCTATCTTTAGAATTTTACCAGTTGATATCACCTATGTTAATGAAAATGATCAGGTAGTTTTTTACAATCGAGGTGATGACCGTGTTTTCCCTAGAAGCGCAGGAATTATTGGGCGTGAAGTCAAATTTTGCCATCCACCAAAAAGTGTTGATCAGGTACTTCGTATCTTAGAAGAGTTCAAAGCAGGTACTCAAGATCTTGCAGAATTTTGGATTCAATTTAAAGGTAAGTTTATTCATATTCAGTATTTCGCAGTTCGCGATGAAGACCGAACCTACCGAGGAGTCATCGAAATGAGCCAAGATGTGACTCATATTCGAGAGCTAGAAGGACAGCAACGCTTATTAGATTGGGATTAGAGTATTCTCCTATCCCTGAAGCTTCTCAAGTTCTTCTTTCACCTTTGCAACATGATCTTTTACCCGTACTTTTGTCCATGTGGCTTTGATGATACCCTCAGGGTTAATAATCAAAGTTGAACGCACAATTCCCATATATTCTCTGCCATAATTTTTCTTTAACTGCCAGACACCATACTCTTGCATCATCTCAGTACTCTCATCACTTAAGAGTGTAATATCAAGCTCTTTTTTGGCAATAAAATTTCGATGCTTCTGTGTAGAATCAGCACTCACTCCCAAAATAACAGCACTCATATCTTCAAAAGCAGGCATGGCCTCGGTAAACTCACACGCTTCAGTAGTACACCCTGGAGTATTATCCTTAGGATAAAAGTACAAGACAAGCCACTTTCCCTTTAAATCACGCAGACAAATTTCTACATCATCTTGATTTGGTAAGCAAAATTCGGGTGCTTTCGTTTCGATTTCTAACATTGTTTTCCTTGTTAATCACAGTATAGCTTTAATATATTAGTGAGATGTGTATATAATATAACTGAAATTATATAAGGCGCTTAATGGAATCAATTTTACTCTATACTGTTCTTGCTCTAGGCATTTCGGTTGTTATCAATCTTATTTTAAAAAAACTAGGTATCTCTCAAATTATTGGGTATATCTTAACGGGAACAGTAATTGCCTATGGTTTTGATCTGCATCATGTTAAAGATTCGCATCTTTTAGAGCTTATTGGTGAGTTTGGTATTGTCTTTTTAATGTTTACTATCGGGCTTGAAATCTCTCTAGCTAAGATGAAACTTATGAAAGTAGAAGTCTTTGGAAATGGTCTTTTGCAAGTAGGTGTTAGTGCTACTATTTTTTATTTTATTACACACCATGGTTTTGGAATTGACACTTCAGCTTCTATAATTATCGCACTTGCCTTGGCTTTATCATCAACAGCAGTCGTTCTTAGCTATCTAAAATCTTCAAAACATATTCATCAGCCTTATGGACAACGTGCTATGGGAATACTTATTTTCCAAGATTTAGCTGTTATCCCTATTTTACTGCTTATCGGGTTTTTAAGTATGCCAGAGCTTGACCTTGAAACAGTCCTTATTGATACTGCTCTGAGTGCTCTTGTTCTTGTCGGACTTCTTTTTGTGATTGGTAAACGTGCGATGACATGGCTACTTCACTTCTCAGCTGATAGTAATATCGAAGAGCTTTTTATGGGCTCTATTATTGTTATTTTGATGGGGGCTTCACTCTTTGCTCACTACATGGGATTTACCTATTCGCTTGGAGCTT
>JAYEPE010000253.1:0-2119 GCA_034723735.1 Campylobacterota bacterium
TACCAAAGTCAGCCCAACGTGGTGCTTCAATATACTCACGACCTTCATGAATAAACCAGATTGACATTTCGTCTGCCGGTCCAACTTGAATGAAAAGATATACTAAAACAACAACTACGATAGCCGCGACAAATACCCAGTAAAGTAATTTACCGATTTTGATACCTACAGTCTCAATACCTGTTTCATCAGGTAATAACCAGTAAACTGCACCAAACATTGCAAATACCATCCATACTACAAGAGCATTAATGTGTAACATTCTCGCAACTGAAAAGTCAAGAATCTCAAATAAGAAACCTGGCATAACATACTGAACTGCTGCAACTAAACCAAAAAGAAGTTGTGCGCCAAAAATGATAGCAGCAAAGGCAAAATACCATGTCGCTAGCTGTTTTGATTCACTTCCATTTAAATGTTTACTTACCATGAACCGCTCCTTGCATTCTTCCAAAGTTTCTTGGGAAACCATTTGTGTCAATAGTTGACATATGTTTCAAGAAAGCGACCAAACCTTTAGCCTCTTCAGCAGTAATACCAAGATTAGGCATCATACGTTCGTGAGTAGGATATTGTGATGGATGCATTAAGAACTCAGCCATCGCTTCCTCTTTTGTATTTTTTCCTGTCATTGCTTGCATTGAACCTTCTGGTCCCCAAGCTGGATCTAACCATGACTTAGTAAGATCTGGTGCGTAATATGCTCCATTTCCTAAAAGTGTATGACAATTCATACAGTTTTTCGTTTGTGAACCAAGCTTTCCAAGGTGAAGTAGTGCACCTGCTTCTTCTTCGGTCCAATCATCTCTTCCAAAGAATTTCTCTTTTTCTTGAAACAGAGACATACCCTGACCATCATTACCACCAATAATTGGCACCTCATGGCCACGTTTTGTACTCATTTCATACGTGATTTTATAATTAATAACAGTTGGGCCCGGAACCCTTTTTGTTACGCCATTTTGTATATCTGCATCTGTACCCATTGAAATTTGTGCCGTCGTATCAAACGTCAACCAAATTAATAGTACTGATGCAAATCCAGTGACCCATGCTGCTGAACGCTGCCAGAAGCGGTTATCACTCCATACGGATTTATTAGCCACGTGTACTCCTCTTAAACTTATATTCGAATAACATACTTAACATTAATGCTCATTCTCTTCATGAACACGATGCTGCATATAGTAAACAGCATGAGGGAGCATTAAATACCCAATCATTGCCACTACTAATGCTTTCGCTGTAAAATCACCTACATGCATAAGACTTCCCATCATATAAAGAGAATAACCGGTGAGTCCCCAAAATAGATATGCGAAAGGCATCATCCATTTTTTTAACATTTCAACTTTTACAGCGGTATAAATACCAACATAAAACGCTCCAAAGATTAAAACAAGCGTCGAGTGAACAAATATAGGCAAGAAATCATCCAGCGCTATCTCAGGTCGAATTACTACCGCCTCTATCATCTCCACTCCTTAACTTATCTTATTATTAGAATCAGGAGTAGTTTATTGTTTTTTGCCTGAAAAGCAATTGACATACATCAATCTATTTAACTAATGTAATATTTTTAAAATTAATTTAGATTTGTGTTACGCTAAGTAATGAAGAAAGAGATGTTAAAAGCATAAAAGACTATTTTAATGCGCTCCACTCTCTTGCAATATTGACGGAAGTCTTAAGCTTTACATGTAAAGGATATATCTCTTGCATCAAGCTACTAAAACGTTCAGCATAGGCTTCTGCCTTAGATTTATCTACTTCAAATATCAATTCATCATGAATTTGTAATAACATTTTAGCCTGTAGTTGTTCTTCTTGAATAATCATATCAATTTTATTCATAGAAAGTTTAATAAGATCTGCTGCGCTTCCTTGAAAAAGACTATTTACTGATTCACGTTCATACGCCGCACGTAACATCGGTGTTGCACTTGAAAAATCAAAATAACGCCTACGCTTCAGTAAGGTTTCAACATAACCTTCCTCTTTTGCTCTATCAACTATGGATCTAAAATAGCCTCTTACGCTAGGGAAAGATTGAAAATATCTCTCTATTATCTCTTTAGCTTCTTTTGTAGAGATGCCTAATGTATCAGAAAGTTTTTTG
>JAYEPE010000254.1:0-10721 GCA_034723735.1 Campylobacterota bacterium
AATGGTTTTTATAGCTGCTAAAAATGGTGAAGCTAAAGCTATAAAAGTTGCCCTAGAGTTGATTGCTGATATAGATAACTTAGAAGATGTTAATCGTGCTTATATTGCTTCAAAACAAGATAAACAATAAAACAATCTCTTTGCTAATACTTCACTAATACTTCTACGTCAGCATACCAATATAGCTATCTGTTTAAATAATAAGCCTATACTGCTCTTAGGCATTAAGGAGGAATTCATGTTACTCTTATCAAAAATGATTGACGAAACACCGCCATTACCACAGTCTGTAATGAAACTCAACCTTATTCGACTTGATCCAGAGCGCTCCATCAAAGATATTGCTAAGATAGTTGAAAGTGATCCTGTTTTAAGTGCAAAGCTCTTAGGATTGATTAACTCTCCTTATTATGCAATGAAAAGTAAAATCACTTCGATAACAACGGCATGTTCACAAATTGGAGAAAATCAGATCTTTTCTATTGCACTTTTAGTTGCTTTACATAATAACTATAAATTTGATCTTACTCCTTACAAACTGAGTGAACAAGAATTTCTCTATAATACACTTACACAGATGCGACTTATGAATGCATGGACACAAGAAGTTAAACCTCAAAATATGCACGCCTTACGTTTAGCTACTTTTCTATCAGATATTGGAAAAATACTTATCTCTCATATGCTTATTAGTGAAGATAAGGTTCAAATATTTCAAGATAAAATTGCTTCAGGTATCACAGTTTCACAAACTGAACGTGATGTTATTGGAGCAACCACTTTGGAAGTTTCTGCTCAAATCTTAGAGCATTGGGGTGTAGATGAAGATGTCGTTGATATTTTACGCTACACCTCAAAAAATTCTCCAACTCCTGATGCTTTAAAAAACCTTGTTGCTATGATGGAGTCGGTGCACCCTCTTTGGAATTTTTGGAATCACTCTAGTAGCGATATTAAACAAGAAGCCATTATGAACTTCTCCATGGTAGAAACTTCACTGTATCCATCTTTTGAAACTTCACTCAATCATATTTTAGAAAGTCACTCTGCTTAGTAAACTTTTACTTTACGCATCATCCGTCCATTATAAATTTCATTGACGTATAAGGGGCGTTGCATATTTCCATCAACACTCTGCAATATAGAAACAATACCTTCAAAGACCTTTGAATTTCTAAGTTTATCATTGACACACTCACGCTTATACTTCGGACACGATGACAAAGCATGATAAAGTAGTTGATACCCTTCATACCCCAGACCTGCAAAAGAACTTATCATTAACTCTTTTTTTTCAAAATAAGATTTCAACATTTGAGCATGAGCATTTTTATGCATATTATGAGAATAGTGCTCAATATTTAAAATTCCATTTAAAATATCTAAATCATCAGGATAATGTTCTTGCATATCACTCAATAGACCATCCGTTGCAAAAATTTTCACCTTCGTATCTAGGCTCTTAAAGACACTCAAAAACTTATAACTCAAGACTGCATCTGTTGTTATAAAAATAAGGTCAAGCCCAGAAATATCCAAAAGTGTTTGATAATCTTCATGCTTATCTTGAAAGCTTTCGATACTGCGGTTGATAGCAATTTCACCTCCGAGTGCTAGAAATTTTTTCTCAAAAATTGAAGCAACAGATTGTGAATATATACTCTTCTTGGAATATATAATTCCCACACGATTCATCAACATCTCATCACGTATATATGCAGCACTAACCTTCGCTTCAATACTATTTGACATACTTAAACGTGTCATATACTGACTACTCTTAATAAAATCATCATGAGTTGCAATAACAGCTAAGCTTGGTATTTTAAGCTTTTGAATAAGCGGTGCGATACCAAGCTGAATAGCACTATCTGAAAATGTCAATAAGGCTGTTATATTCTCATCAATAGCTTCTATATTTTTTTGTGTTTGCTTCACATCAGAATGATCATCATGGATACTAAAAACAATTTCATCCCCATTAGGTAAAAGAGGCAATAAGGATTTTGCTGCAAGAAGCCCTTGTACACCTTGTTCACCATAGGCTATGCCCTGATTACTTTGTGATGCAATTACTTTAATATAGACTTTTTTTCCACTAGCTTGCTGAAGAGGTTTATGTTCACATCCACTCAAAAGCAGTAAGACACTTAAGCCTTGTATTAACTTCATCATAACATATACTCCACACTTGCATTGATACGAAGTTCACGTTTATAATTTTTCTCAATTTTTCGTTTTAACTGATACAGATCATGGCGGTTCAGCCCTTCTCTTACTTTTAAGCCAATATCTAATATATCTTTTCCTTCACGATAACGCAATCTCGCCTTATTAACGATAATATATTTTCCATTAATAAAAAAACGTTCATAACTTGTTGCTTTTGATATCTGTTCTTTTTCAATAATTTTACTAAATGAGTCATATAGAGGATAAGTAATAAATACCATAACAATAACAATAGCTATAAGGCTTTTTTTACTTTTAACAACACTAGAATATCCCAAAACCAAAAAGGTCAAAGTTGCTGCCAAAGAGATACCAATGAGATTAGTAAAAAACAGAAGAAAAGCCTGTATAAATACCAACATATCTCCCTGCCCTAAACCAATACCTGCGGTTGAAAGAGGAGGCACCAATGCAACAGCAATAGCAACACCAGCCAAGGATTGAATAATCTCTTTAAAAGATTTTGAATATGCTGCTGCAATCCCTGATATGATAGCAACTCCTAAATCAAGTACCGTAGGATTAATACGAGCTTTCATCTCAGAAGTCAACTGCATCTCAGGCAAAATCACTGTCACTAAGGCAGATGCACCTAGTGCTAATAATATGCCCCAAGATATTTTTATTAAAGAGGCTTGTAATAGATACGAATCAGCTCGTAATAATCCCATAGCAAAAGAGACAATTGGTGCCATAAGTGGTGCTAAGAGCATAGCACCAATCACAACAGCAATAGAGTTAGCAAAAAGTCCTATAGTGGCTAAAAGTGTACTCAAAAGCATTAAAACAATATAAATAGTACTCATATTGGCATCATCACGCAAGGTACTAAAGAGATCGCGAAAATGCTCTTCAGAAGCATAAGAGAAGAAAGGAATATGTTTATTACGATATTTTACACTCTCTTTTTCATCAGGAAGATTATCAATTTTTATGGACTCTTTACTCTGTTCGGACAGGGGGTTTCCTTCCCAAAATATCTCAGGAGCACTCACACGAACAGCCCTATCAACAAGCTTACATGTAACAGGAAGATAAACATAGAAACTATTATCAATATGCAATCGTTTTGATCGTCCTGCATCAATTGCGATGGATTTAGATTTAACTAAACCTATAGAACTTGAGAGTAGGTGTGATTTTTTTGAAAAAGAGAGAATAGAAAAAAGAAATCGCAAGTATGCAATCACTGAAAAAGGAGATACTAAAATCATTTTCACCTGAGAATCACGTACAGAATTTGTAATACCCGAAAGCTTAGAAAAGAAATTCTTTCGTGAGGATTGTACTATAGCAATACCACTAACAGCCGTTTTGATTTTTTTTTCATTTGCAGTAGTGACTGTTGTCTCTTCCATCATAATTTTGAAAAATTGCTTAATACCGCGTCTTAGATTATCCAAATAACTTAAAACGGTGTGACTTTCACTCAAAGAGCTTATCAGAGGGATATCTCCAAAAGTGGCATTAAACTGCATTAATTTATCACCACACTCAATAAGATCAACTCGATTTTCACTTACATGTAAAGCAATTTCAAGATTACTTTGTAGGTTTGTAGAGAGTCCGTAGTGGTGTATCAATGATTTTTGATATGGGTAAGGTAAAAAACCGAGAGAAAAATCATACTTTATCGCTACATGTAAACACATCTCTATCAAGTTTGTCTTTGCAGCAATTATAAGATGTTCACCTTGATTTAAAAACTCCAAGGGATTGTCTAAAAAATCTTCTAAATGACATGCATGAACTTTACAATTCAAAGTATTGTTTTTAATATCATCAATCCACTTTACAGCTTCATCATCATGTACAAATAGTGCTTTAGAATAATACTGCATAATCAACTCCTATAAATAACTTTCAATATCCACCTCATCTATCTGCTCAGGTTTAAGATAATTTTTTGCATAGGTTTTATAAATTCCACTACTCAAAAAGAGCCTGAACAGATCTGCATCAATATGCTGATCTTTTACCATAAAACTCATGATCTTTATAGAAGCTGAAAGTGTCTTGGCTTTTTTATACGGTCTATCTGAGGCAGTTAGGGCTTCAAAGATATCAGCTATTGCCATAATTCGTGAAGGTACTGATAGCTCTTTTTTTGTAAGCTTTCTAGGATAGCCTGTACCGATTAGGGTTTCATGATGCGTACCTGCATATTCAGGGATTTTTGTCAGTTCAGCAGGAAAGGGGATTTTTTCCAACATCTTAATACTCATAATCATATGCTCATTGATTTTATAGCGCTCTTCAGGGCTGAGTGTACCTTTAGAGATACAGAGATTATAGACCTCACCATAATTATAAAGATACTCAGGAACTTCTTCTTTAAAACCATCTGCTTCATACGCTTCATAATCAAAGTTTTCTCTTTTTACAATATGGTGTATCTTATCGCTAAGGAGCATTTCATTTACAGGAAGCCTCTCATCATCCCTCTCATCATAACGCAGCCTCTCAATTTCACCTAAACCTAATCTATCATTAAAGTTACGTTGCCACATAGTTTGAGCAATAACTTTGATACGCTCTTGTTTCGCCTCGTCCATAAACTCACCACCAACATTAGCACTAGCAACAAATTTATAATCATCTTGAAGGTTTTTTCGTCTTACATGTAAGGCTTCTTCGGAGATGGTATTTTTGAGATATTCTATCTCCGCGTCACGCCAAAGAACTTCAAAACGGGTACGTATTTCATGTATTCTATTATAAATAGTCTCTAGTTTGGTTGATTTATCTACTACATACTCAGGTGTTGTTACTTTTCCACAATCATGCAGCCATGCACCAATTTCAAATTCACGCAGACCATTTTCAGAAGTGAGTGAAAAGTTCTTAAAAACTCTTGTATCTTTGTTGGCTTCATCAAGAAGAAGTTGCGCGATTTCAGGGACACGTTTACAATGCCCTCCTGTATAAGGTGACTTCGCATCAATAGCCTCAGCCAAAACTTTAATAATTGCATTAAGAAGATTTTCTTGGCATTTTTGATGCTCTTGTATGCTTGAAGACATAGAGACCAAAGAGTCGGATAAATCTTCAAATTCGATAATATTTGTCTCGATAGCCTCTACATTAGAAAAGTTTCTGTTTTTTATTTTTTCATTTTCCAATATAAGTGCTTTGATGGGTTTAACAATTTTATTACTACTAAAGAAGATGATAAGTAAAGCAACAGATACAAGAAACAGGGCAATCATAAGAGAATAGTTAAAGCTCTCACGATAAGGTTTAAATAAATCATCAGCATCAATTTTTATACCCAAAAAACCAGGATTTTTTTTCAAGCTAGTTAAAATTGCAAAATAGTTGTTACCATTATGCGTATAGTAAATCACTTGATTGACCTTCTTTTGTATAAGCCCTTGCATCAAAGGAGCATCAAGTGTCTTTCTTTTTTCTGACTCTATCTTATTTTTAAAAGAAGAGGATGCAAATTTTTCTCCCTTCCTATTTGCAAGAAAAACTTCTGATTTTTGATCAAACTTTTGCAAAAATAGAATATCATTGAGTTGTTCCATAGTAAAATCAAGAGCTAAGACAGCACCTTTTGTCTCAAGCTCTTTGGCATAGGTAATTCCAGTTTGATCTACATTTGAAAACTGATATGGTTGCTTCACTACGATGTGTTTAGCATTAACAGCTTTTTTGTACCAAGAACGCTCACGAGGATCATACTTTTTCATAAACTTTTTTTGATGCAATATTGTAAGATTTTCATCTAAAAATACATTTTTTTGTTGATTATCAATATTAATCACTATCGCCCAAGATGTTGATTGTGGCGCATTAAAATGCTCAGATATATAGGATCGATTTTGCATATTAATCAGTTCATAAAAAGCACCACTCTTTTGTGCAAAATAGATAGCATGTAAATTACTTTTTATCTGTAATACTTGGATTAAGCCTTCTAAAGCGGGGTGAAAAGGATCAAAACTAATGGCTTGTAGAATACTTTCATGTTTACTTTTAGCATTAATAATATTACGTACTACCTCAGCTTCAGCATCCAAGTGATTATATATATTTTTTGAAATAATCTTAAAAGTTTTTTGCGTTGATTGAATCGCAAGTTTTTTACTAAAGTAATATTGGGAAAAAACAAGAGAGAGTGAAGTAAGACCCATTAGTAATAAAAAAACAATTAGTATATTCGTTTTGATCGACATTTTAAACATCTTAAAATCCTAATTGAATGTGATATTTAATAATAACTGTTTTCTCTTAGCCTTAGCTTTTAAAAAGAAAAAGATAAGCAATTAATCTATATGCTCATATAATTGCAAATTATTTTTGATATAATGAATTTTAAAAAACCATAAAATAAATGGATAACTTTAATGAAGATAATCACTACAATATCACTAATAACATTGAACCTTGCATATGCTGGAATATTTGGAGCTACTGATGTTGTACCTCATGATAGTGCTTATTACACAAAAAAAGTACGTAATACGGAACTGATTTATACTGAAAAAAATATCCCTTTTGCCAAGCAAGCTGCTGAAATTGAAAATGCCCTGCAACCACTTTATGAAGATAAGTTCGGTTATGTAATGGATGAGCCTTTACATGTAGGGCTAGTCTCCCAATACAATCAGATTGCTAATGGTTTCTCAACACAGCTGCCTAATAACCGTCAGATCAACTATATTGGTGGGGCTATGATGAGTGATTACTTCTCTTCTCCTTCATGGCTTAATACTCTGCTTTATCATGAAACGGCACACAACTATCAGATGAATGCTAAAGATAACATCGTTTCAAGTTCACTGCATAGTGTTTTTCGAAACGGCACACTACTCTTTTTCCCTTGGTTTACTATTCCTAATATTTTAGAGAGCTCTTTTATGGCTGAGGGAAATGCGGTACTTAATGAATCATGGCACGGTAATGGCGGACGACTCTACAGTGGTCGATTTAAGGCAGCAACCCTGATGCAGGCTAAGGCAGGATATCTTACACCTGAACGTGTATATAATAATAACCTCTACTTTCTCTACGGATCACACCACTATACCTTAGGAGGATATTATCACTACTATATTGCTAAAGAACATGGCATTGAAAAAGTGAATAACTACTGGAAAGAGCACTCTAAAGACTGGTATCTTCCACTTTTTACCAATAACTCCATGGAGCGTGCAATTGGTGTTGATTTTGAAACCACTTTCTCAGCGTGGGCTAAAACAATGCAAAAAGAGGCTGAAAATATTATCGTAGCTGATGGGGAAGTGATTGCAAGCAGTCAGTTTCAATCACCTATCAATGCTGATAATGATGAAGTCTATTTTATTATCAACGAGAGTGGTCGTGAAAAACCTGAACTCATTGTATATGATAAAATCTCTGGCGAAAGCCGGCATGATCGTGATAGCTGGAAGACAGGAAAAGTTATTAAAACTGATCCAAATACTTACATGACCCAAGCAAGCGGAATGACTAATCCATGGCGTATCTGGATAGGACTTTATGATGATGAAGGTTTTTTACTTGATAGTTCAAAATCAAAAGTTGTTGAGGGTTATTTGAGTGATGGTCGCACAGTCTATTTTGATGTTGCACTCTCTTACGATCAACCGCAACTCTTTGTAGGCAATGAATTTTATGCTCAGGTCAACTCATCGGTCTTAATCGATAAGGATGATAATCTCTACTATTTTAAACAAGATGAGCATAAAACAAGAACGCTCTATAAAAACAAAAAACCACTTGTCTCACTTGAGAGTTTCTATAGCTATGTAAGCGGTGTGGATAGCAAGGGTGGTGTCTATTTTATTGCCAATAGTGAATATGGCTCAAGTCTCTATCGCTATGCTGATGGAAAGCTCTCGCGAGCAAGCAGCGCAGATACTATCATAGATGCTCGTCTGATTGATGATGAACATGCACTTATCACCTCTATGGGTTCAGATGAGTTCTCTTATCAAAAAATTGCACTTGAGAGTATTGATGAAGCTCCTTTTACAGTAAAACTTTTTGTTGAAGATTTACCAGAGTACCGTGCAGCAGATATTCGTAAACATCACTCTGAGATTCCTGAGATTGATACACAGGAGTCATACTATTCATTTTTAGCAATGAACTACAGTGGTACGCAGTTTATGATTGCTAGTGATTCTGAGGCAGGTCTTACTTTTGATATCCAAGCTAACTTTGCCGATCCTCTAAATCAAAATCAGCTCTCTGCCTTTGTTTCACGTTTTGTAGATGAATACACGATTGGCGGTATGAGCTATACTAATAATCAGTATTTTCTACAATACTCTGTATCTGGATACGGTGTTATTGATCGTCCTGAAGCTAATGCCACTGCTCCAATTGATGATGACGAACGTGATTATGGTGTTGTCGCTACAGCCACTCTCCCATTTTTAAAAAAGGGATACTTTAGCGCTTCACTTGCAGGAAGTTACTATCAAGATTATGAAAGCAACTCACGTACACCACTCTCCTTAACACTGCCTATACATCGTGCAGAACACTTTGGAAAGAGTATGTATATCAATTCACTCTACTCTGTCACACCTTATGCTTCATCAGATCGTGATGATTTTACTTATGGAGGATCAGCACGTTTTGAGCATGATCTACCTTGGGAATTTTATATCGGATTGGGTGCACAGTATTCAAAAAGTGATGCTGAACCTGAAAATTTAGATAACAGTGACTCACGTGGAGTAAAAATCACTCAAGTTGCTGCATTTGATGCTGACCCTACAGCAATTGTAATGCCGGGACTTATAGATTCTGTTTATGCAAAAAGTGTTCTAAAAGCCAATGCAGAGATTCGAAAAGTCTTTAATGCAGCAGCTTATTTCTTTACCTTTCCAATGTCACTTCAACGTGAATCGATCTTTGCAGGATATAACTACTACGCACTTGAAGATTTTAACACTCCAGATGAATATACTGATATCAATGAAGCTTATGCGGGTATAACATTTTCAACAGTACTCATCCATCGCTTAGAGATTCCTATTAGTTTTAAATATATTTATAATGATAATGAAGCTATCGCGGAGGAGCATAGCTTTAGAGTTAATGCAGGTATTGAATTTTAATACGGAGAAAATAGATGAAACATTTTAAAATATTAAAGAGTTTTGTAATAGTATTTTATTTAGTTCTGACATATATCTCACCATTGCAGTCACTCCACGCAAGCATGAGCGCAGGATACAGCGAATACTTTGTTCCTGGTAGAGAAGAGGATTTAAGAAAAGCATTTTATGCTCTTAAAGGCTCAGGCTCTCATAGACACCCTATTGACCTAAGTAGAAATCATTCTATTATCTCTGTTACTGCAATTACTAATAATACAACAATCTACTGGGATCACTGGGAAAATGGTTACAATTTTGATCCGAATAATCCCTCAACAGCAGATGTAACAGTCACCATAAACAAAGGTGAAACACATAAGTTTGAGAGTCCTAGCATACCTACTTCTCCAAGAGGTACGGGTACCTATTATGATAGCGGAGACCGTTTTTTCACCTCAGGTGGCCCTGTATCAGTTGCACGTGCATCATGGTCGCAGAGTATCAGTCACGGTAACCCTATTTTGGGCTTGGCATGGGCAGTCTATCCTGTAGGCGCACTTGATACCCATCATCTTATTCCTGTTGGTACAAACTCAGGATTTAGTGACTTTAGAAGTACTACTGTGCTCATTATGGCTGTTGAAGACAATACCCATGTACACTATCACAATGGAGGAACGACTAGAGATGTCTCCCTTCGTATGGGTCGAGACGATTACGCTTGTCAATAGTCATGAACATGCAACAATCACTGCTGATAAACCTATTCAAGTAAAATATCTTGGAGGGAAACCAAATAGTAGTTCATCAAGTGGTGAAATTCGTGGATTTACAAGTCTCCCCTCATCTGCACTAAGTAATACCTATTATGCACCAGTAGGAAGTTTTGAACACTACAGTAGTCGTAGTAAAAAACAGACTGATGCATTCTTTTATAATCCACAAAACAGCGCTATTATTATTCATTGGAATAGTGGAGCGCAGAGTGGTAGTTTTACTCTATCAGCACATTACACAACTTCTTTTCATCAAAAAACACGTCACTATTTAACTCAAGATAGAGCAACAATTTTTACTTCATCACAAAAATATATAGCTATCTCTACCGTAGGTACTAATAGCCCCTCTTATGACTGGGGTTACAATCTTTTACCAAAAGAGTATCTTCAAAATGATTACGCTATAGGTTGGACTGAAACAAGAACGGGTGGTAGAGATGGAACACCGCTCTTTATTACCGCGAGCGAAAATGGTACCTCTGTCTTTATAGATACCAATAATGACGGTACACCAGATCATACTTATCTTGTAGATAAATATGAGATGCAAAAGGTTTATGATACTAGTAGCAGTCATAACTTTCAAGGTGCTCATATTTGGTCAACACGGCCCATTGCTATTGTATGGGGACAAGACCCCTCTCGAGCT
>JAYEPE010000255.1:0-10656 GCA_034723735.1 Campylobacterota bacterium
AAGCTTGAATCGCTTCATAAGCGGTATCCATCATAACATCTATCTCTTCTCTTGTTATAATGTAAGGAGGCATAAAATAAACAATATGCCCAAGCGGTCGTAATAACACTCCATGATTCAGTCCATACTGATATATCTTTAATCCGATACGCTCTTCACTTTTAAATCCCTGAAGTTCAACAGCAGCAATCATTCCTGTTTGACGCACTTCTTTAACAAGAGAAAGGCTTTTAAAAGCTTCAAGTTTTTCAGCCATATAGCGAATTGTTTTTTGATTATTTACAATAACATTATCATTTTCAAAAATATCTAAAGTCGCATTCGCAGCAGCACAAGCTAGAGCATTTCCTGTATAACTATGTGAATGTAAAAAGGCTCTATTCTCACTATAATCACAATAAAATTCCTGATAAACTTTATCGGTGGTGAGAACAACAGAAAGAGGTAAATAACCTCCTGTTAGTCCTTTGGAGAGTGTAATGAAATCGGGAGTAATATCCGCTGATTCACAAGCAAACATTGTCCCTGTACGACCAAAGCCAACCAAAATCTCATCAGCAATGAGATGAACACCATATTTATCACAAATCACTCGTGCTTCACTCAAATAACGTGGATGATACATGTGCATACTTCCTGCTCCCTGTACCAAAGGTTCTACAATCAATGCAGCAATCTCTTTATGTCTTACATGTAAGAGTTTCTCAAGAGCATCTGCCGCCTCTAAAGCCGCTTCAATACTTTGATCTTTAGGAACAGGTGTTTGAATAGCACGGATCAACAAAGGCTCATACGTCTCTTTATAAAGTTGTACATCCCCTACAGAAAGTGCCCCAATAGTTTCACCATGATAGCTATTTTCTAAAGAGAGAAAAAGCGAGCGTTCTTCACCACGATTTTTATGATAATGGTAACTCATTTTCAAGGCAACCTCTACAGCACTTGAGCCATTATCAGCATAAAAACATCGTGTTAGTCCTTTAGGAGTTAAGGCAACAAGTCGCTCAGAGAGTTTTACAATTGGTTCATGCGTAAATCCCGCTAATATAACATGTTCCAAAGATTCAAGTTGCTCTTTAATTTTACTGTTTATATAAGTATTCGTATGTCCAAATATGTTAACCCACCAACTTGAAATTGCATCAATATATGAGTTACCCTCAAAATCCTCCAAATAGACACCTTTGCCTTTTTTAATAGGTGTCATAGGCAAAAATTCATGGTCTTTCATTTGGGTACATGGATGCCAAATGACATCAAGATCACGTCTGGAAAGTTCTAGGTTTTTCATTATTTCTCCGATATTGCAAACAAATCTGTTATTTAACGACTTTTCTCTTCAAAAACACGAACGATTTCATAGAGTTTTAATCGGAAAGAAAATAGAATGTCTTCAATTAATATAGTAAGGAAATTATATCATGATTTCGTGGATGCAAAGACACCGTAAATATCTTGTAGTAACCATTTGGATTTCTACAATCGCATTTGTTGGAGCCGGCTTTGTCGGTTGGGGACAATACAGTTATGGCGATAAAGCCACAGCCATTGCGGAGGTAGGTGATTTACCTATTACGCAACGTAATCTTCAACAAGCTTATAGTCGCCTATATGGTCAATACAATCAAATTTTTCAAGGAAATTTTGATGAAGCCAAGGCAAAAGAGTTTGGACTTCAGCAACAAGCCTTACGCTCATTAATCGATGGCGCATTGATTCTTAATCTTGCAAAAAGCTATCAAATTGAAGTGAGTGATGCTGATTTACTAGAAAATATCACTACGCAAAATTACTTTTTTAAAGATGGTGTTTTTGATAAAGAGACATATAAAAAAGTGCTTACTCAAAATAATATGACCATCAAAGAGTATGAAACTGATACTCGAAATGCCATGTTAAGTAAAAAAGTACTTGCTCTTTTTTCTTCAGAACTCACACCGCTAGAAAATGATGCTTTTTCTGCTAGTGCAAATATACGTGATCGTATCTCATATAAAATACTAACACCTGATGTTGTTACAATAACAGCCACAGATGCAGAGCTTAAACCTTATTGGGAATCGAATCAATTTTCATACATGACACATCCAAAATATACACTTGAGACTATTAATATCTCTATTATGGCAAGTCACCCTAGTGATACGCAAATCAGTGAGCACTACAGTGATAACAAACACAATTTTAAAGATGCTGAAGGTAAAATTCTTTCATTAGAAGATGCTACGAATGCTGTTGTTTCTGCTTTAAATGACAAAGTTGCTAATAAAACTGCATTAAAAACATATATTGCATTTAAAAAAGGAAAACTTGACAACTCTGTACAGATAGAAACTATTTCAGTTGATGTAAAAAATCAACCTTACTCAAAAGAATTATTTGAAGAAATTACACAACTAACACCTCTAAAACCTCACCTAAAGCCACGTAAAGTTAATGATAATTATGTTGTTGTCAAATTAGTGAGTATTGAAGAATCTAAAGCAAAAACATATGAAGCAGCAAAAGAGGAAGTGTCAAAACAGTATGTTAGCACACAGAAACGTTTTAAACTTCAAGAACTTGCAGAACAATCAAAGGAAAAATTTGAAGGAATAACTACAGATTTTCTTTCTCGTGACGATGTTAGTAAGATAAATGGTCTCAATGAAGCAGAAACTACGGAATTTTTAGGTAAAATGTTCGAAAGTGAAAACAAACGTGGTTATATTACATTAGCAAATGAAAATATCGTTTTATATGCTATTTTGGAACAAAAGATGCTTACTGAATCTATAACAAATCAAGTGAGCAATATTGCAAGTACTAAATCACAAATCTTAGATCGTGGCTTGGTTAAAATGCTTGAAGAAAAATATCCTACACAGATATTCGTTAAAGGACTCTAATTTTGAATCGTACAGTTTTAGCTATCGACATTGGTTCTACTAAGATTGCTGCGATTATCGCTGATATTGACGAAGACAATAATATACAAATTACTGGTGCTGGTTTTTCTAAGGCACAAGGTCTTAAAAAAGGCAGTATCACTAATATTGAACTCGCTTCAAAATCAATTAAAAGTGCTCTTAATGATGCCAAACGTGTTGCGGGAATAGAACTTAAAAGTGCTATTGTCTCCATCTCTGGAGCCTATACAAAAAGTTTGAACTCTACAGGTATTGTAAACATTCCTAATAAAGAGATCTCCATAAAAGAGATTAATCGTGTTATGCACACTTCTCTTTATAATGCAAATATTCCTAATGAGTATGAAGTTTTACATACCCTTCCTTTTAACTTTAAAGTTGATGATCAAGACTTTATAGAAGACCCTGCTGGTATGAATGCATCACGTCTTGAAGTAGAAACCCATATTATCACCACTCAAAAATCAAATCTTAATAATCTTCGAAAGGCTGTTAAAGCAGCAGGTGTTGAAGTTGAAAATATTATACTAGGAGGCTATGCCTCTGCTATTGCTGTTTTAAATGAAGATGAACGAGAATTAGGTGTTGCCTTAATTGATATGGGTGGAAGCACAAGCAATATTGTTATTCACTCAGGAAACTCTGTACGTTTTAATGATTTTTTAGGTGTAGGATCAAATCATATTACAAATGACCTTTCCATGGCGCTTCATACACCATTAGAATCAGCCAACAGTGTTAAAATCACCTACGGCTCTCTTAATGAGCCAAGTAATGACCTGATAGAACTTCCAATTATTGGTGATGAAGATGCAACACATGAAGTCTCTTTAGATGTTGTACACAA
Source organism: Campylobacterota bacterium (assembly GCA_034723735.1). Taxonomy (GTDB): domain Bacteria; phylum Campylobacterota; class Campylobacteria; order Campylobacterales; family Sulfurimonadaceae; genus S010-53. The sequence goes on from JAYEPE010000255.1 coordinate 3,757, forward strand.
TGTTATTTATGCACGGGTAGAAGAGACACTAATGATTATTGCACAATCTATTGAAAGAAGTGGACTTAAAGATCAAATCGGTGCAGGTATTGTACTTACGGGTGGTTTTACAAAAATGGAAGGGATTCGCGATCTTGCTGTAGCCATTTTTGATAACGTACCGGTGCGATTAGCAAAACCTATGGAACTCGATGGACTCTTTGATACCCTCCGAGATCCTTCGTATTCAACTGCAATTGGTCTCATTAAATACTGTGCTGGACATTTTGCACCTTATGAGATTGATGTCAACAAGCAGATGCGTCATAGCAATGAGACTCGTGAGTACACAAAACCTATTGATCTTAGTGATACAGCTGAAATTCCAATAGCAAATACACCTGAAGAGAATGAAGCTACTATCAAAAATGATTTAGCTTCATTGCCATCTAAAAAAGAGAAAAAGAGTGATGAGGCTGGCATAATTGCTAAATTCTGGAATTGGGCTACCCAGTTATTTTAAGGAGTGAGAAATGGAACCATTTAAAATCGTAGAATCAGAACTACAAAAAGGTGCAAGAATTGTTGCTGTTGGCGTTGGTGGCGGCGGTGGTAATATGATTGGACATATGCTTAAAGAAGGTATTAGTGGTATTGAACTTATTATTGCTAATACAGATGCACAAGTATTAGACCAATCAGCTGCAGCAAAAAAAATCCAATTGGGAACACAATTGACTAAGGGGCTTGGAGCGGGAATGAAACCTGCTGTAGGAAAAGACTCTGCCTTAGAAAGCTATGATGAGCTTCGCGAAGCATTAAATGGTGCTGATATTGTATTTATTGCAGCAGGTCTTGGTGGAGGAACAGGTACTGGTGCTGCTCCAGTTATTGCAAGTATAGCTAAAGAACTTGGTGCACTGACAATCTCTGTTGTTACAAAACCTTTTATGTTTGAAGGTAAAAAGCGTATGAAGCTTGCAGAAGCAGGTCTTCTTGAGCTCAAAGATGCTTCTGACTCTATTGTTGTTATTCCTAATGATAAACTTCTCTCTATTATTGATAAGAAACTAGGGATGGAAGATAGCTTTAAAATAGTTGATGGTGTATTAGCACAAGCTGTTAGTGGTACATCTGGTGTTATTTTAGCTGATGGTATTATTAATCTTGACTTTGCAGATTTACAAACCGTTATGAGTCATCGTGGTATGGCACTTATGGGTGTAGGTGAACATCAGGGTGAAAATGCAGCATATGAAGCTATTAAATCTGCAATTGAGTCTCCGCTTCTTGATAATATGTCTATTAATGGGGCTATGGGCGTGTTAGTTCACTTCCATATGCATCCTAATTTTCCAATGATGGAACTTAATGAAGCAATGCAGGTTGTTCATGATAGTGCTGATGAAGATGCTGATGTTATTTTTGGTACTAGTTCTGATGATACCCTTGAATCAGACTATGTTCGTATTACTCTTGTAGCTACAGGCTTTGAGCAAGAAAAGAAGATACAAGAGAACCCAAAAGCAGCCAATATCGATATTGAGCCAAAACCACGAGTGCAACGTCCACGACTTATTGTTGGTGGTGACCCTATGCATGAAGACTTCTTAGACGTTCCTACATATATGCGTCAACAAAAAGACTAAATCCTTTTAAATGTCCTCTTTTGAAGCCCTTATGAAAGCCAAAACACTCCTTGGCATTCATGATAAGGCATCACTTCTCGAAATCAAAATCCGTTATAAAAATCTTATGCAACAGTGGCATCCAGACAAGCATCTTGAAGATATTGAACGTGCAACAAAAATGAGTGCGCAAATAAATGAAGCCTACCAAAATATTCAAGAATATTGCAATAACTTTGAATATCCATTTGATGAAGAGACGATTAAAAAAGCAACACAAACACCACATGAATGGTGGAGTGATAGATTTGGACCTAATTAGTCAAACTGTATTGGTCCCTCTGAACGAGAATTTATAAACTGGGAAATAACAGGATTGTCAGTAGTTCTAAAAAATTCTTCATCCCCGCTAGCAACAATTTTACCATCAAAAAGCATAACAAAATGATCACCTGCTTTAAAGCTTTCATTAATATCATGAGAGATAAGAATAGAGGTTACCCCTAGTGTCTCTTGAAGACGACGAATCATTTGGCTAACCAAATCACTTGTGACCGGATCAAGACCTGATGTTGGCTCATCATATAAAATCACCTCAGGCTCTAGCGCTAAAGTTCGTGCTAAACCCACACGTTTACGCATACCACCACTTAACTCATCAGGGAAAAGTGATTTTACTACTTTAGCATCAAGACCAACCATTGAAAGCTTTTCATCAACAAGCTTATCAATATCTTCTTCGGGCAGCTTTTGATGTTCATGAATGGGAAAAGCAACATTATCTCGTATATTCATACTATCAAAGAGTGCGCCATGCTGGAAAAGAAAACCTATTTTTTTCCTTACATGTAAGAGCTCTTCATCACTTGCACCATTAACTTTGACATCATCAACATAGATATTCCCACTAGTAGGTTGCAACAGTCCTACAATATGCTTAATAATGGTAGATTTTCCACCACCAGAGATACCAAAAATTACAGTTGTTTTGTGAGGGGGGATTTCAAGATTAACCCCTTTTAAGATAGCACGATTTCCAAAAGATTTATGAACGTTTTCAAAACGAATCATTAGTAGATATTTCTAAGCATAAACATCTAAAAGACGTTCAGGAGCATCTGGCTGTGATTGGTTATTTTGAGTTACGCCATTTAAGGCTTCAATATTCTCTTGTACTTGTACAGCACTTTCTTCTTGTGATTTGTCACTCTGCTGGCTTGTCTTGTCTGCTTGACCCACTTGAACCTGACTTGGATAAGGTGATTGAAATGTATAAGATTTAACTTCCATGGTATCCTCCTCTTTTCTTAATTATAGTCTAACCTAACTAAAAAAACAAGATGGAAATACAATTAATTACTTTTGCGGATGCGTAATCAGATAATAACGTCTTGCAAATAGAACAATGAGCCCTATGGCTAGAAGTTTAAAATCAATTTCACTAGCGATATGAATATTAGAAAATTCTTCACTCATTGTTGCTTCTTCACCTAATGACTGCATCTCTAAGATTTTAGGTGTATATACAGCGTTAAACATCAAAATTGTAAAAATACTCATTAAGGCACTTGCAATAATAATACGATCTCTTTTAAAATTTTTATATTCGTAGCCTTCGTATAATATAATTGCTACTAACATAACATAAAGCCAATAAGTAAAACGGCTAAAAATATCAGCCATAATAATACCTTCTTCATAGCGTTCAAGTGCAGTAGTATTAAAAACAACGGGTGCCACAAAAACACCTAAAATAAGTACTCCACCCAAGGTTGCAGCAATTAACATCAGATAAATAGTATCTGCAATCATCTGTTTATTTCTCAAAATTCTCTCCTGATTTCATTATAAATCCTCTATCAAAATTAGCATAATCTTTGTAAAAGTCTAAACTTACACTCTTATAATCTTTCAGATGAGCCTTTACTTTTTCTTTTTGATCATAACCCATCTCACATATAAAAGTTTTGATATGGCGCTTACATGTAAGCTCTATTAACTCTTTTATAATCTCATCTCCTATCTCTCCACCAAAGAGTGCATTTTGAGGCTCATAAGAGAGATTATCTTCCAAAGGAGCTTCATTAGCAATATAAGGAGGGTTAGATACTAGTAAGTCTATAGATTCAGCTACATTGTCAAGCAAGTCACTCTGACGTAATTCAATACGCTTACTCAAACCAAATCGTTCTAAATTCCTACGTGCTACATGTAAGGCTTCGTCACTAATATCTACTGCTATAAAACGCGCATTTTTCAGGTGTTGTGCTAAGACAATAGAGATAATACCACTCCCTACCCCAACTTCAACAATCTGAATATTAGCTTCTTTCTCTACACATTTTAAAACCTCATCAATCAATAGCTCTGTTTCAGCTCGAGGAATTAAAGCCCCTGCTTCAATATGAAATATTTGCGAATAGAAGCTAACGCTATTGGTAATATATTCGAGTGGTTCATGATTTTTTCGACGTTGTGTCCACTCATAGAGCTTTTCAATATCTGCAACAGTATCTTCAGTATGCATCATTAAAAAAAGCTGATCACACTCTAAATGTGCCATCATTAAAAGTTCTGCTTCACGGCGTGGTGATTCTACCACTCCTTGAAGTTCTTGTTTTATTACATGTAAGGCTTGTGAAATTATTTCTCTGTCGGCCATATTCCGCCTAAAGAATCTACAACATGTTCATCTTCTTTGGCATAAACATCAACACCTAACTCTTTAAAACGCTCAATTACTGGTGGATGTGTATAGTAAAAGAATATATATAGCGGGTGCGAAAGTGGAAAACTTTTATTTTCAGTTACCAATTTCTTCAATGCTGCAACAAGATGTTCACTTCCACCTAACTCTGCTCCTGTTTTATCTGCTTCATATTCATTATGGCGACTCATAATTCCCATAATAGGCATCATCGCAAAACTAATAACAGGCATAAGCAGAAGAAATAAAATCATTAATACATACGGTGAAGTGGCAATACCCATCTCTAAATAGAGTGATTCAGGTAAATTACCAAAAAGTGCAAACATTACAAATAGCATTCCCCCAACCATTGCAATATTTTTATAAATATCACCATGAGCAAAATGCCCAAGTTCATGTCCTAAGACAGCAAGAAGCTCTTTTGCGGAGAGTTTTTCAAGTAAAGTATCAAACAAAACAACACGTTTTGTTTTACCTAAACCACCAAAATAGGCATTAAGCTTCGCATCGCGTTTACTTGCATCACTTACAAATACACCACTACTTACAAAACCTGTTGCATCCATTAAGCGTGTAATCTCTTTATTGAGTTCTTCATCTTCAAGAGGTGTTAATTTATCAAAAAATAGCGCACGAATTGTTGGAAAAAACATATTTATTAAAATAATCACACCAAATATAAATCCAAAACTCCATAACCACCATAATTCAGTAGAGACAATAATCGCGTAAATACCCCATACAATGAATCCACCAATCACTATAGTTAGGATGGTGCTAATAGCTGTATCTTTAAAATACTGCGCATAACTAGAACGGTTAAAACCAAATTTTTCATCTAGCACAAATTTACTATACCACTCTAAAGGAAATCCAACAACACCATTAATAAGAATAAAGCCAAGAACAGCGATAACACTCTGCAAAGCTCCATCATACCCCATTGTCATATTAGATAGCCACATAATTCCGCCACCCATCCAAACAATAAAGAGAGCGTATTCAATAAGCGTGCCTACAATAGAGAGTTTCTCTTTAGCAACAGCATAATTACCTGCTTTAAGATATTCACCTGGCAACATTAAAAGAGCATTTTGACGCTTGTTTTGGTTAATAAAACCTATCTGCATCACACTTACGTAGAGTTTTAAAATAACATAAATTGTATATATTGCAATCACAGTCATTAACATATAACTTATCCTTCAAAAATAATGGCGTATTGTAGCAAAAGAAATTAACGTACAGGCACTCCCGTTTCAACTTTGATCTCATCATCAACACTACCATAATAACTTTTAGCACCAGCGTAGATACCACCGATTACTAACCCAGCAATAATAACAGCCCAAACAATACGCTTCTTTTCACCTTTAAGGGTATTATAATCTTCAATACTTTCTAAAGTAGGTTCACTCATTTTTTTATCCTTCGTATAATATTTTTGTAGAATACCCATTTAGATTAATATTATATTAAATAAAATAGTTTAATTTGACGAATTAAGTATCTATTATTAATAGTTTAATCGTCACAAAAGAGGTATGAAGAGTGCCTTTAGGCTACTCTACATTGAAGTATTGACTTTTTAAGATGGTGAACTTGGTGAATTCCTTCTCATCTTGAAGGTTTAATTTTTTCAGTACCTTAGGATTAACAACATAAAAACCTAAAACAACTTTAACTTTATCACCACTTTGAAGTGTATCATCATAACTAACTACACGTTTTTCATTGGCTTTAATCATGGTATCTTTAACAACTGATGTTGCCAACCATGGTAGTGATGGTTTTGCATCATGTCCAATTGCTCTCACAAAACTATACGTTTTAAGCTCACTCTCTTTGGTTTCTCTGATTAGTGTTGCTCTTAACTGAACAACACGAAGAGGATGTGTCATTAAGTTGTGTGGTGCACTATTATGAACGCTGACTTCAAATCCATTCGTACTCTTTTTGAAATCGAGATCAATATATTTTGCCAACATTTCAGGATACACACGTGCTCCTGCAAAACCATGAAATGTATGCTGTTTTGAAAGTCTTACTGTTGTTGCTGTCCCATCCACCTTAGGCATATGACAGGTAATACAGTTCTCTTTTTTGTCTTTAGCACCTGCTTCTTCAGTACGACATACATCAAATTCGTGGTCATTTTGTTTATGTGAATGACACCCCATACACATTTTTCCATCATAATACGATTCATTAGTGTAATCAATATCATGATATGCTGAACCAACTGTTGTCTTATTGAGTCCAAACCATGATGTTGTCTGTTTGTAAACTACCTTTTCACTCTCTCGACCTGCTTGGGCGGAGTAAAATGTTTTTGGCTCAGTAGTGTAAATATTTTTGTTAGCTCTCGCATGATTCTCAACATTTTTAATGCTATGACAACTGATACATGTAATACCAGCATGTTGCTCTTCTTGAGTTTTAGCGTTTGGAGTATGACACTCTGCACAGTTATAATTACCTTCAGCTTTTTGCGGGTGTAAATCCCATACTGCCTTATGAACCTTATCATCAAAAATAGATGAACGTTTGTGCATAGAAGATTCAAATTCTTTAGTGATTGTA
>JAYEPE010000256.1:0-10629 GCA_034723735.1 Campylobacterota bacterium
AAATTTACACCTGCGGGGAAAAAAGTGACTTTGAAAAGTTCTCAACACAATAAAGGCTTGCTTATTGAAGTAATTGATGAAGGGTGTGGTGTTGATGATACGGTTGATCTTTTTGCGCCTTTTAAGCGTCAAGGTAATAAGTCAGGTGTTGGACTAGGACTTTTTCTTGCTAAGAGTGCTGCTGAAGCAATTGGTGGTGAAATTAGCATTAAAAATCGTACTGATGGAGTAGATGGTGCTGTTGCCGCACTGCTATTACGATCAAAACTTTCATGTACTATACGAAAATATTAGGCAACTTCAAATTACTTCAAGGATAGTTTTGATATAAATCGACACGCAAGATAAATAATAAGGTTTTTGAATGCCATTAGTAATTAATGACGAATGTATTGCATGTGACGCATGTCGTGAAGAATGTCCAACCGAAGCGATTGAAGAAGGTGATCCAATTTATGTAATTGATGCAGATCGTTGTACTGAATGTGTAGGTATTTATGATGAACCAGCATGTATCGCGGTGTGTCCTGTTGATTGTATAGTTTTAGACCCTGATAACCGTGAAACACTCCAAGAATTACAGTTTAAACACAAGCAACTCTTTCAAGAAGAGGAAACAATAAAGTAATTATTATGGCAAAACGTACAGCTATCATAGATATAGGATCAAACTCTGTTCGTATGGTGGTTTTTGAAAAAACCAGTCGTTTTGCTTTTCATCTTCTACATGAGATTAAAAGTCCTGTTCGTATCTCACAAGGTGCGTATGAAAATGCAGGAGAACTTCAAGAAGATGCTCAAAATCGTGCTCTCGCTGCGCTGAAGGACTTCCTCAGTATTGCACGCGCTTACAAGGTACGTAAAACTCTCTGCGTTGCTACTTCAGCAGTTCGTGATGCTTCAAATCGATCTGAATTTCTCAGTCGGGCTAAAAAAGAACTTAAACTTTCTATTAAAATTATTGATGGTGAAAAAGAGGCCTATTTTGGCGGTATCGCCTGTGCTAACCTTTTAGCCAAAACTGATGCGATGACAATTGATATTGGTGGGGGTTCGACTGAATGTGCCTGCTTGAGTAATGGCGCTGTTGTTCAAGGTCATTCACTCAATATTGGAACGGTACGCCTTAAAGAGCTTTTTTTTGATAAGAATGATATCAAGGGTGCTAAAGCTTATATTGATGATGCTATCGCAACGCTACCCGTTAAAGAAGCTGAACATATGATTGGCGTGGGTGGTACTTTTCGTGCACTCAGCAATGCAATTATGAAGCGTGAAGCATATGTTTTTGAAAAACTTCATGGCTACCACTTTGATGCGAAGATTATGATAGATTTTGGAGAAAAAATTCTCAAAGCTGATAATGATATGCTTAGAGACTTAGGTATTAAGCCTAGTCGCTTTGATATTATTAAATCAGGAACACTGATTTTACTTCGCATTATCAAACGTTTTAAGATTACAAAGCTTACAGCAAGTGGTGTTGGGGTAAGAGAAGGTGTTTATCTCCATGACCTTCTGCGTCATAATAAGGGTCGTTTTCCTGCTAATTTTAACCCTTCAGTGCGCTATCTTATTGATCGCCGTATTATTGATCATAACTACTCAAACCAACTCTCCAAAACAGCAGCTAAGCTTTTTGATCTCTTACATGTAAGGCTTGATATTGCGCCAAAATACCGCTCTTCTTTTGTTATTGCAGCAAAACTAGCAAAAATTGGAACTTCACTGCATTTTTATTCGTATCATCATCATGGCTATTATCTCATACAATCTGCTTTAGAGTATGGTTTTACACACAAAGAGATTATGCTCATTGCAACATTGATCCGTTATCAAAAACGTAAACGCCCTAAACGTGAACATAAAGAGTATTATGCAAGCTTATTACCTAAAGAGAATTCCTTAGATGCTATGAGTTCCTTATTGAGACTTGCTGATATCCTACTTTCACATCATCCACGGCAAATTGATTTTGAATTAGAGTTTGAAGATGGTATTTTAAAAATAACAAGCAAAGAGAAGCTCTATTTGAGTCATGAAAAACTAGCCTCAATGGAGATTCAAGGTATTAGGCTCGATTATTGACACTTTTGGCATATTCCTGAAAAAACCAGATCAGTTTCATTGACTTTAAAATGACTTTTTGGTGTTAATAGAAGACGTACTGCATTCATATCGACTGCAACATCTTCTAAAGCATGACATGATTCACATAGAAGATGTGCATGAGGAAGTTTGAGAATCTCATATTTTGATTTCATATTGGGGATTTTCACCTCTTTAAGTAGTGAGACTGAAATCATTGCATTTACATTTTTATAGAGTGTCGCTAGTGATATAGCACTAAATTGTTTTTGAATTTTTTCATAAAGGTCTTCGATACTAATATGTCCATAATCGTGCATTAATGTAAGGATTCCAAGACGCTGAGGCGTAACTTTCATCTGATGTTCACGTAATAATAATTCAAAATTCATACTCGAATTATAGCTTTTTTTTTAGCCTTACATGTAAAGCCATTATATTTATAGTTTTTACTTATATAATTTTAAGAATTAAGACTCACTGCTTCAATCACTTCTTGTGCGCTAATGGATTTCATACATTCATGATGTTTAAGAGGACATTCACGTTTCATACATGGAGAACACTCCATATCATGACGTACAATATAACCTTTAGGGTTAGACCATTGTGAGGTCTCTTTATGGCGTGTAGGTCCAAAAATAGCGACAGTAGGCACATGATAGGCTGCCCCAACGTGCATCGGCCCGCTATCATTGGTGATAAAAAGTTCTAAGCCTCCAATATGCGAGCATAAGGCTTTGATATCTGTCTTGCCAGCAAGATTTTTAACATTGTTTACATGTAAGCTGAGAAGAGTATTTTCGATTTCATCTGCCATCTCTATTTCACTAGGGCCTCCAAAAATCACAATATCATAAGAGTTAGAAAAATGTTGTGCTACTTGAGCGAATTTTTCAGGATACCAACGTTTTGCGGAACCGTAAGTGGCACCAGGATTAATGCCTAAGGTAGGTCGCTCGTAGCTTGTTTTTGGAATATATAATTTTAAATCTTGAGCGGGATTTTTCTGATTAGTGAGTTTATTTGCAAGGGCGTTATATTGTACAACAAGATGCTCTTCTCGTGAGAGTTTTAGAGTATGAGTTAGAAAGAGTGTGGCATGCCAACTTTTTCTAGCTATGCTTATGGGGGTATTGCTCCATTTTAAAAGAAGTGAGGCGTGAAGTTGATTTCGAAATGAGATAGCTAAGTCATGACCTTGGAGTTTTTTGGCAAAATTATAGGTATTTATAAAACGATTGCCCTCTTTTTTTGTCTCATCTATATAGGCATTGGTGCATTGCGGATGATACTTGAGTGCTTCAATGCTAACAAAAGAGCCTACAAAAGTAAAATGAACATTCTCACCACACTGTAAAAGTGACTCTATGGCAGGTGTTGCCATTACCGCGTCCCCTAGCCAATTGGGTAAAATAACTAAAATCTTCATAACTCACCCTCAGGGTAGATATAGATAGGTTTTTCATTTACAAGTGCTTGAGAACATACTTTTTTAGTTCCATCGAAACAGAAAACAAGATGTGGTTTTGCAAAGTGAATGGTATGTTCATGTTCTGACCAGAGGATACTGAGATTGCCCCAATTGTTCTTACATGTAAGCATATGTCTATCTTCAAAAACCCCATAAGAGATATAGGTACCATCACGCTCATCATAAATATCATAGGAGTGAAATTCAGCATTATAAAGCTGTTGAATCATTGTCTTAAATACCCGATATGCAAGACGTTTGCGTAAACCCTCACGGTTATCAACAAGTCCATAACCTGGAGCAATAAGTTGATGCCAAAATACTGTATCTACCTGTTGTGTAGCAAATGCAAGCAGATAATAACGCAACATAAAAACAGCATAATCTTCTTCACTCACACACTCATGTTCACTTGTGGGCGCAAAGGGAGCGGTATCTGAAAGAGGCCAATTAGTTTCAGTGATATAAAACTTTTTGCCTACTTTTGGTGAGAGCATCATCATGGCACGCTGTAATCTAATTTTATCAAAAAGTGAAAATCCCATCTGTGTATGCTCAGGAGCACCGCGTCTATCAACATATAAGAGTGTAGAGAGTCCATCAAAAAATAGATTTTGCATATTAAAAAGTGCATGTGCGGTAAAATGAAATTCAAAATCAATAACACTTGGACCGATAAGCTCTAAGTGTTTAAAATCTCTATCTCGCAGTTGATAGACTAGCTTATAAAATTTTAAATACTCATCAACACCAAAAAAACCCCATTTGGCACGATTGATTGTTGTTCCCACTTGAAAACGTGTGGCATACTTACTTAAAGAGGTGAAAATCTGATGGAGATTTTTTTCGAGAAGTTCCATATCCTCGATATGCTCTCTGTCTTGCATAATATTGATGGTAATCTCTTTATCACCAAAATGTTCACAAAAAGCTTCATATTCATGAAGTCGGTGTATTTCCCATAAAGGTATGCGAATTAAAAGAGTGTTAATATTCAACTCATGCACCATCTCAATACTCTCTTGAATATGATTATTAAGTGTTACACTCATTCCAAAAAAATGCTCACTATCAATTTTTTTATTGCGGATTAAAAAACGAATTGATAGAGACAAGGGTAATACAATAAGCGAAATAAACACTGTTTTTATAATTGAAAAACGTGCTTTTTTACGCATTCTCTTTTTATACTCATAATCTTTGAGCTGGTACGGTTGGTCGGAATGATAATCCCATTCAAATGGTGCTTTCATGAACTCATTTTAACCTTTTTTATACTAAAAACTGATGAATTATTTATATTTTGAAAATGCAACGTATGAAAATTGAGTGCATTGCGATAAAGATCTTTGTGTATCTCCTTAGGATTTTATCTAAATCTCTATAAGCTTACACTTTTCTTACATGTAAACAAACTATATTGAGACTCTATTGAATAATTAGCTATAATTTCAGGAATACAAATTGCTTGGTATCTGTAACTATAAGTGTAAGGAGTGGAAAAATGATGCAAACAACGATAGGTAAAAGTGTTGAACTTGTTGGTATTGGCCTTCACAAAGGCAATCCTGTACGGCTTCGTCTCGAACCTCTTGATGTCGGCAGTGGCATTATTTTTTTTCGTAGTGATGTAAATGTTACTATTGCTTTAAAACCTGAAAATGTTATCGATACAAAAATGGCAACGGTCATTGGAAAAGATGAACATTTCATATCAACTATTGAGCACCTTCTTTCTGCCGTATATGCCTATGGTATTGATAATCTTCGTATTATTGTAGATGCAGATGAAATTCCTGTTATGGATGGGTCTAGCAGTAGTTTTTGTCTTCTACTTGATGAAGCAGGAATTATTTCTCAAGATAAAGCAAAACAGATTATGCGTATTAAAAAAGAGGTAAGTATCAAAGAAGGTGATAAGTATGTCAAATTGATGCCCTCTGCTGATTTAAAATATGACTTTACTATTAAATTTAACCATCCAGTTATTTCTGAGCAACAATTTGTTTTCAATTTTTCAAAAGAAAATTATAAAAATTATATTTCAAGAGCACGTACTTTTGGTTTTTTACATGAGGTTCAATATCTACGCTCAAAAGGCTTAGCCCTTGGAGGTAGCTTGGAAAATGCTGTTGTATTAGATGATAAAAAAGTACTAAATCCTGAGGGGCTACGATTTAGTGATGAGTTTGTTCGTCATAAAATCCTTGATGCGATAGGTGATATGTCACTCATTGGACTTAATTTTATCGGTCACTATGAAGCCTTGGCAGGAAGTCATGATTTAAATCATAAATTGTCACTTGAACTACTTAGCTCACCAGAAAACTATGAGATTGTTGAACTTTCTCATGCTATAGACAAGGAGATGGTTAAAGCATATGCATGATATTGTTGTCATTGCATTAAGCTCACCCTTACTTATAGGCATTTATAAAGAAGGAACTCTGATTGAAAGTATTGAATCTCACGAACACACTTCTGAAGCGCTCCCTTCACTTTTTGAAGATATCTTAAAACGCTATAAGATTCAAACTATTATTTATGCCAATGGACCTGGAAGCTTTATGGCAATTAAAGTAGCTTATATCTTCTTAAAAACCCTCTGTATAATCAATAACTACACACTTCGTGCTACAGATGCCTTCTTTTTTAATAAAAACACTCCTATCAAAGCGATAGGAAAGCTCTGTTTCGTTAAAACTTCACAACATATTGAGACACAGACTTTTGAAAATGTGCCTCCTAATCGATTTGTATTGCCAAAGTATATCAATACTAATGAGTTTGATCACGACACTTTGCCTTATTACGGCATCGATGCTGTCGGATAAGGAAAAAATAATTGAAAATTAGTGTACCAGCAACTAGTGCTAATTTAGGACCTGGATTTGACACTTTAGGGCTTGCAGTCAGCCTTCGCAATAGTGTTGAATTTAAACCATCTCGTTTCTTTAGTGTTGCCATAAAAGGCGAAGGTGAAAATAATCCACGCTTAAAAGGAAATAACCTTTTTGTAGGTATATTCAACGATCATTATAAACGTTTGACTCGAAAAAATCAAAATTATAAATTTACTTTTTATAATGAAATTCCTATGTCTCGTGGATTAGGAAGCTCATCAGCAGTTATCGTAAGTGCCATTGCAACAGCCCATGAAGCAGCAGGAGTACGTGTCTCCAAGCGTCGTATCTTAAATTATGCACTTTCGTATGAGCCTCATCCAGATAATATTACACCTGCTGTAATGGGAGGTTTCAATAGTGCAACTATAGAAAAAAATAAAGTATTTTCTGAAAAAAAGCATCTTCCAGATTATCTTAAAGCAATAGTTGTCATTCCCAATAAACCAATATCAACTGCACGCTCTCGCACCTCTTTGCCTAGGTCGTATTCAAAAGAAAATGCTATATACAATCTTTCACATACCGCCTTAACTGTTGCTGCATTTTATAGTGAAAACTGGGAATTACTGCGTTTGAGTACACAAGATAGGTTTCATCAAAGACCACGTATGAAGATGTTACCAGAACTCTTTAACGTACAAAAAATGGCTTATGAAAACGGTGCATTAATGAGTACTCTCTCAGGGAGTGGATCAACCTTTTTTAATATGGTATATGACTATGATGCTGAAAATTTAGCCAGCCGTTTTCGACAAAAATTTACAGACTTCAATATAAAAATACTCGATTTTGACAACAACGGTCTTATAATAGAGCGTTAGGTTACAACAAATCAAGAAAGATTTAGCTATAATGGCACGAAAATTTCATAAACCACAACGAATGTGTATCGTCTGTCGAGGAAAATTCGCCCAAAGCGAGTTAGTACGGCTTCAGTGCCAAGAGAGACAACTCATACCCTACTCGAATCAAGGACGTAGCTTTTATTTATGTAAAGACTGCGTTGAAGATAACAGAAAATGCGCTAAAACATTAGCCAGAGTATGTAAGAGTGGTGAGTTAGAAAAACTTATGAATCAGTTAAGGGAGATCATCATTGATGTCAGATAAAGTCAGAGTCCACGAAATTGCAAAAGAACTTGGTATTGCCTCAAAAGAGGTTGTCGATAAAGCCGCAACAATTGGAGTCTCTGTAAAAACAGCTTCGAGTACCGTTTCAATGGCAGAAGCTGAGAAAATAATGAATTTTATTATGAGTGGTGCAGCACCACAGCCTGCTAAGAAAAAAATTGTTGTGAAAAAAGCAGCTACTGCTAAAACAACATCAATTGAACCAAAAGAAGAGCCTATAACTACACCTGAGGTACCTACTGCTTCAGAAGAAAAAAGTAGTGAAAAAGCTTCGCAGGAAGTTCCGGCAAAACCTGAAACAAAACCTACAGAGACTAAGAGTGAGGTAGCAGAGGTCAAAGAGACTAAGGGTAGTGCTCCAGCTAAAAATAGCACAACAAAGAAAAAAACAAGTCTTATTAAAGAAGTAACTCCTAGTACTATCAAACGTTCTGGACTTAAGATTGTTAAGAAGAGAAAACCAAAGGTTGAAGAAACCTTTAGTACACCAAAACGTGGTAGTGAAGCTTCAAGAGTAAGTAACTATGGAAAGATGAGTGCTGATGTTCTTGAAGAGCTTGCAAGCAAAAAATCAAGAAAAAAATCTCAAAGTGCTGGTAACGTACAGAAGAAAAATCAAGGTAAATCACTAAACATCTTTGGTGGTGGCATGAGTGATGTTTCTATGGACTATGAAGAAGACCAAGTTGTACTTCTTGATCTTAATGAAGTTGATCGTGTTATACCAGAAGAACAAGCACAAAAACCTCGCCCTAAAAAACCTGCAGGAAGAAATGCAGGTAAAAAACAGGGTGGTCCTCGTAAACCTCGTCAAGTATCTCGTGGAAAACGTCAGAAATATGCTAAGAATAAAGCAGTAGAAGAAGTTGTCACTCATGTAGAAATTCCTGAAGATATCCGTGTTTATGAATTTGCCGAAAAACTTAATCGCCCTATGTCTGATATCATCAAGGTACTATTTAACCTTGGCATGATGGCAACAAAAAATGACTTCTTAGGTAAAGATGAAATTGAAATCCTTGCTGAAGAGTTTGAAGTAGAAGTAACAACTATTGATCCAAAAGATGCCTTTAATTATGAAGACTCTTATGAAGAAGATGCTCTTGATGATGAAAATATGCAAGAGCGTCCACCAATTATTACAATTATGGGTCACGTCGATCATGGTAAAACTTCACTTCTTGATGCAATTCGTGATGCTAAAGTTGTTGATGGTGAAGCTGGTGGTATTACACAACATATTGGTGCATATACTATTAATCAACATGGCAAGAAAATCACATTTATTGATACACCAGGTCACGCAGCTTTCTCAAATATGCGTCAACGTGGAGCAGAAGTAACAGATATAATCATTATCGTTGTTGCAGCAGATGATGGTGTAAAACCTCAAACTCTTGAAGTTATTAAGATGGCTAAAGAGTCAGGTGCACCAGTAATTATCGCTCTTAATAAAATGGATAAAGAGAATGCCAACCCTGATTTAGTTAAAGGTCAAATGGCAGAACATGGTATGAGTCCAATCGATTGGGGTGGGGATACTGAGTTTATTCCACTTTCAGCTAAAACTGGTGAAGGTATTGATGATTTACTTGAAAATATTCTTACTCAAGCTGAAATCTTAGAGCTTCGCGCTAACCCTGATGTTGCAGCTAAAGCTGTTGTAGTTGAAAGTTCACTTGAAAAAGGTCGTGGTCCTGTAGCTACAGTGATTATTCAAAACGGTACTCTTAATGTAGGTGATAATGTTGTATGTGGCGCTTCTTATGGACGTGTTCGTGCACTTATCGATAATCATAAAAAGCAGATTAAAACTCTTGGACTCAGTGAGGCTGCTGTAGTTGTTGGTCTCAATGAAGTCCCTGCTTCTGGTGAAACATTAATGGTAATGGATAGTGATAAAGAGGCTCGTGAATATGCACAAAAACGTTATGAATATGAGCGTCATCGTGAACTTTCTCACTCAACAAAAACAACACTTGATGAGCTTACATCATTAATTGCTGAGGGTAACCTTAAAACTCTTAAAGTAGTTCTTAAAACAGATGTGCATGGCTCTCTTGAAGCAATCAAATCATCACTCTTAGAGCTTCGCAATGAAGAGGTAAAAGTAAATATTATCTCTTCAGGTGTAGGTGGGATTACTGAAACTGATGTTCAGTTGGTGAATAACTCTGAAAACTGTGTCCTACTTGGATTTAATGTCCGTCCAACTGGTTCTGTAAAAGCATTGGCAAAACAGGCAGGCGTAGAGATTCGTACTTATACAATTATCTATCAAATTATTGATGATATTACAGGTATGCTAACAGGCATGATGTCACCGAAATTTACAGAAGAGCATACTGGTCAAGCTGATGTCAAAGAGGTCTTCAAAATTCCTAAGGGTGTTGTTGCAGGATCGATTGTTGTTGATGGTAAACTTGTTCGTGGTGGTCTTGTTCGTGTTATTCGTGAGGGTGTTGTTATTCACGAAGGCGAACTTAACTCACTTAAACGTTTCAAAGATGATGTTAAAGAGATTGGTAATGGTTATGAGTGTGGTGTTGTCATTAACGGTTATGAAGATGTTCAACCTGGCGATGTTATCGAAACCTTTACAAAAGTAGAGCAAAAAGTTAGTCTGTGACTCCCGCAGAGATAAAACTAAAACGTACTGAATCAATTCTCAAAGAGTTGATTCCTGAAGCTCTTAGTGGGCTTAATGATGCACGACTTCGTGAGCTTGATGTTATTGATGTCTCATGTTCTAAAGGACGTGATGATGCTAGGGTCTATCTTGATCCTCACACTTACAGTGATGAAGATCGTCGCACTTTTTTAAAACAACTCAAAAAAGCCCGTCCTATTATTGAAGAGCACTGTTCTCGTGATCAAGGCTGGTTTCGTTGCCCAAAATTTGCTTTTTTGTTTGACGATCAGATGCAAAAAAGTAAAAATATAGAAGATCTTTTTGCAAAAATTGCTTCACGAAATGTAAAGGAAGATGATGAGTCTTGAGAAAGATATTAAAACTATGCTTAGTTCTAT
>JAYEPE010000257.1:0-2093 GCA_034723735.1 Campylobacterota bacterium
CAAGAAGATAAGTGAAATTCCCACATGCCAAGATAGGCTGATGTTATAATATATACATTAAACATACACACTTTTTATAATTCTAGTAGTTTATAACTATAATTAGGCAATTATTATCTATTTATTTGTTATTATAGTAGTGTATTACTATGAAGGTTAATAAAATGCATAATAGAAAAACTAGAGGTGTTGTTGTTTCGGACAAGCCAGAGGATCTTAAAATCACATCGCTTGAAGATTTAGCGATGGCAATAAAATATAAAAGAACTAGTAGTGGATTATCTATACACAAAACCTCGTCGCTATGTGGAATTAGTGATAAAACTCTCCAATCAATAGAAAATGGAGATGACTCTAAATTCTCTAGTGTACTAAAAATCTCTAAAATGCTTGGTATAAAATTTAACATCAGTGGAATATAAGATGCAAATGTTATATATATTTTTTGAAACTAAGCTTGTAGGCTCAATAGAGTTTTTTCCAGATGAAGATAGATTTAGCTTCAGCTATGATATTGATTGGATAAAAGAGGGTTTTGAACTTAGTCCATCATTGAAGTTTTCCGGTTCTAAAAGCAGTACAATTAAATTCTTCATTGAAAATCTTTTACCGGAGGGTCAAGGCTTAGAGGAATTAAGTACATTTTTTCAGATATCTAAATCTAATAAATTCGGATTACTAAAAGCCATAGGGCTTGATACTGCGGGTGCTTTAGTCTTTTTACCATCACACAAATATGAGCTTGAAACTAGTTTTAGAGAGATTAGCAAAGTTGAGCTTGACCAAAGAGTTAGAGTTAAAGAGCAGCAGCCTATCAGTATATGGGATCAAAAGCCAAGACTTAGTGTAGCTGGAGTTCAAGAGAAACTGCCTTTATTGATAATGGGTAATAAGATGGGCCTCGGAGAAGGCGATTTATGTTCTACCCACATCTTAAAATTCAATAAACGTGATCAAAATGTAATATTGAATGAGTATATATCATTAAAATTATGTGAGGATATCGGATTAGATGTCGCTAAGGTTGAATATAGGACGATCTCCAGTGAGAACATATTGTTTGTCAAAAGATTTGATAGAGAGATTAAAAGTGATACTCTGGTATCCAGAAGGCACATTATAGACAGTGTACAAGCATTAGGATTACCAGTCTCTTATAAATATGAGAGAAACTTTGGGTCTGGTACTGATATGAAAGATATTAAAAATGGTGTTTCATGGAGCAAGTTGTTCTCTCTTCTTGATGAAGCAAAATTACCAATTGTATTTAAAGAGCGACTCATAGATTGGAATATTGTCAATCTATGTTTAGGCAACAGTGATGCTCACGGTAAGAATATATCTTTTTTCGTGGATAAGGATGGTTTAGAGATAGCTCCTTTTTACGATATTGTTAATATCACTATGTATGAAGGAGTGTATGAACAAGAACTCGCAATGGGTATTGATGATGAATTTACCTATGAGATCAGTGCATTTAGTTTTCAAGAGTTTTTAGATGAAAACGATATAGACATAAAATATTATTTTGATAGCTTTAAAAACATCATCTTAAAAATTGAAAAATCTTTAAAGAGATTTGATTTTATTGAAAAAGATCTTTTTGAGTGTGAGTTAGAATTCTGCAACAGCTATAAAGCTAATATTATTGAGCGCATTAATTATCTTAGCGACGCATTAAATAGATTACGGTTTGCACATAAAGAAGTGGATGAGAGCAATCAAGAATTCTTTGATATATATAAGCAGGATATTTACAAGGTATTAAATCTTAAAAAGAGTGTTACGATAGATGTTGATTCAGCAATCAAAAACTATCATAAAGCCATTTTAGATAGAAGTATTCAAAAGTTAATATAAACCCAAAGCCTATTATGATACTTAATTCAAACGTTATCTATAAAACTATTTCTCAAGTCAATAAGCTCTTATATTTGGAACATAAGTGGCATTGCGTTGTCGCTTGGTTTTGCACATATTAAAATGCTCTCTCAAGGTCTTCTCTTTTGCACATACTCGTAACTGTACGCAAAAGTGGAAATTCATTACACGGTACATATATTAGAAGAAAGAGGTATAGGGTTCACCTGACC
>JAYEPE010000258.1:0-2080 GCA_034723735.1 Campylobacterota bacterium
ACTTCTTCTCTTGAACCGTATCATCAAAGATCAAACATCCATCCTCAGACTCTACTTCCCTCACAGTAGCTTTCACTTTAAGCCATAGCTCTTTTGAATTGAACTCATTTTTTGACAAAAAACGTGTCACTTATTCCGGGGACACAATACTTATTTTTTATGCCTTCCCGCTTTTTTTGGCAGCAGGTCTCTACCGCTGCTCTCTTTGATCGCAGTATAAAACTCTCTATTGCCGCATGGTCGTCCTGTCCGGGTTTTTTGCCTGATCTCATCTACCTGTTTGGCACTGTCATCCAAAAAATCTTTCCAGTCGGTAATAGCGTCAAGCAGCGGGCAGTATGTGATCAGCTTGTCTTCTGACTGACCGAGATGGTGTGCCGCACTGGAGTATGGATACTCCCAGGGATGTTGAACCATTTTGGCTCGTACGGGATTTTGTGCGACATACTTCATTGCGGCAAAAAAATGGCGTTCGTCCAAAGGTGTGGAGAAAAAACGACCCTGAAAAAGATAGCCTCTTGCTTTTTGGCGAAAATTGATCTTCCTTGTATAGAGTCGATGAGTCTCTCCTATCGCTTTTGCGAGTGATGTTTCGGTGGAAGGTATGACAATGAGATGCACATGGTTACTCATCAGACAGTATGAAACAATATCAATGCCAAACCGCTTACTCTGTTCCAAAAGCAACGTTTTGTAAACTTCCCTGTCATCCGGGGTGAAAAAGACATCCATATTCCTCACCCCACGCTGGGTGACATGATGCGGTATGCCCGGTACTACTACTCTTGCTATGCGTGCCATAGGGAAATTGTAGCTAAATTCTTTTAAATAGGTATTATGTCCCCGGAATATGCATTTTGTATCATCTTTTAGCACAATTTCAGCGCAGTTAAATAATAGTTATTCATCTTTGCTTTTTGTAGGGAAATTTTAGTGAATTTATACTTAGTTTTTGATTAACTAATTAAAAAAATTTATACTCTAATGAAAAAGCAACCCTAAATATGTGGATGGACTACTTCAATGATACTAATCATTACTATTATATTTATAGTAATGGTTAGTTTTATTATTTTAACCTTACTTGATTGAAAATTTCTTCACTTGCTTTATAGCTCCAATGAGTGTCATCAGAATAATAAACATCAGTAGTGTTATCTTCTAGCATTTGACCTAATATCATTTTAGTATCTATCCATTTATAATCTTTTTTAAGTGGTCTTAGCTTTTCAAAAAAAGTGCTTTTAGGATAATTATTATTTTGTATATATTTTGAATAAAGATTATATTTATCAACTGATGGCATGAAATGTAATTGAATATTTTTTTTATCTAAAATTTTTTGTAATTTATTTAGATTATCATTTAATAAAGAAATAGATTTATCATTTGACAATGGTATGTTTTTTAAGTCTTCAAAGTAAAATAATAATTTACTATTATCTTGGCAACTAAACATAGCCTTTGACATATCACTTATGTATGTTTTTGAAAAAATAGCATTATCATCATATTTATATAGTGTTGAATATAGTAAAGCATTATAGTTAAGATTATTTATAAATGATGGCTTAGGTTTTGAGCGACCATACTTCTTATCTAAAAATGATGTAGATGAATTTTTAGAACCAATCTCCCAATCTATTGTTTTTGTAAATCTACTAACAGCAGATCTCTCAACAGATTGTAAAATTATTATTTTAGGACTTAATTTATCTAATATACCATTGCTATCTAAAATCAATACTGTTTCAATAAAACCTTTGTTACTGGCTTGTATGTTCATTACTTTTATTTTTTGAATTGTAGATATATGGTCTTGATAATACCTATTAGTTCCTCCACCTCCACCATTTGAAAAAGAGTCACCAATAGTTATAACATCTACTGATGCTATGCTATCATTATAATCAGTATGTTTAGATAACAAATTTTGTTCATTTTTTCTTACCGTTAATGATTTAGTTAAATATGACATTCTACCTAAGTCACCAACTCCCATATTGTTTTTATATGTAAATAGTTCTTTTGTGAATAAATTCCAAGTAATAAAATGAAATCCAACAAATAAAATTGTTAA